>JAIRJZ010000082.1 GCA_031260355.1 Burkholderiales bacterium | reverse complement strand
AAAAGTAAAAGATACAGTAAAAGCTTTGAGGCATTGAACGATACGTTGCTATTGTTCTTTCATCGTAAACAGTACAATATCAATATAAAGTGAACAATCTACCCTTCAAGGGGAGGGTTTGGGTGGGGACGGGTTTGCTGTTGCACGGACAGCCAAGAAACCCCATCCCCATCCCGGCCTTCCCCTTGAAGGGGAAGGAGCAAAGCGCAGCGTGCGTTCGCAGAAAGGTATGCCTTGAATCAAAGCCGCGCTAACCAAAAAACGGCGCCAGAGATTTTATCTCTGTGTTCTTTGCGGTCAATGCTTATACCGGCCACCAGTGCTCAACCACCAGTTGCAGCGATTGCATCCCGCGGTACTCGTTGACGTCGAGCCGGTAAGCGGCGCGAATCCGCGCCGGTAGCGGGTCGGTGTGCTGAAACAAAATGGCGTCGAAGAACTGATCGCCATCGCGCAGTCGCAGCTTCGAGTGTTTGTTGCCGACGGTGCTTTGCTGTTCGACGGTGAATTCGCCGTCGAAGCTCGGCACCGGAAACCCTTGCCCCCACACTTGTTCGCGCAGGGTCTGCGCCAGAGAAAAGGTACGGGCGGCGGTATCGAGTTCGCCGTCGGTTTCGATGACGTGATCGAGTTGCGCCGGGGTGAGCCATTCACGAGCCACTTGCTCGAAGCGTTCGATGAATTCGGGCAACGCGCTTTCGTGCAGCGTCAGTCCGGCGGCCATCGCGTGCCCGCCGAATTTGCGAATCAGATGCGGCGCGCGCTTGGTGACGAGATCGAGGGCGTCGCGCAAATGCAGACCGGGGACGGAGCGGCCGGAACCACGCAATTCGCCACCCCGTTCGCCGCTGCTGATGCCAGTGCCGTTATCGGCACTGCCGAACACGATGGCAGGCCGATGAAAACGGTCTTTGAGACGCGATGCGACGATGCCGATCACGCCCGGATGCCAGTCGGGTCGGGCGAGGCAGACGGTGTAACGGTCGCCATCGGGATCGTCAATGAAATGCTGCTGTAGCACGCTGAGCGCTTCTTGTTGAATGTCCGCTTCGACATCGCGCCGCGCCTGATTCAGCGCATCGAGCTCTTGGGCAAGAGGCAACGCGGTCGCGGCATCGTCAGCCAACAGACAGCGGATGCCGAGCGCCATGTCGGCGAGGCGACCGGCGGCATTGAGCCGCGGGCCGACCGCGAAGCCGAGGTCGAACGCATGCGCGGCAGCGGAAGAACGGCGGGCAACATCGAACAAGGCCTGCACGCCGGGCGAAGCTTGCCCCGCGCGGATGCGGCGCAACCCCTGCTCGACGAGGGTGCGGTTGACGTGATCGAGGGGGACGACATCGGCGATGGTGCCCAGCGCCACCAGATCGAGCATGGCGGCGAGATTGGGCGAAGTGTCATCGGCGAGGACGCCGCGCTCACGCAACAATGTCCGCAGCGCGATCAACACATAAAACATCACGCCGACGCCGGCCAGATGTTGGGACGGGAAAGAACAGCCCGGTTGGTTCGGATTGACGATGATCGCCGGTTCGGGCAACTGCGCGGCGGGCAAATGGTGGTCGGTGATGACGACATCGATACCGGCTTCTGCCGCAGCGCGTACGCCGTCGAGGCTGGCGATGCCGTTATCGACGGTGAGCAGAACGCGCGGCTGTCGGGCGGCGGCAAGCGCCACGACATCCGGCGTCAAACCGTAGCCGTGTTCAAACCGGTTGGGCACCAGAAAATCGACCTGCGCGCCCATCGCCCGCAGACCGCGCACGGCGAGGGCGCAAGCGGTGGCGCCATCGGCATCGTAATCGGCAACGACGACGATGCGCTCTTGCCGATCAATCGCCGAGGCCAGCCGCGTTGCTGCTGCCGCCATGCCTTTCAGCCGATCGACGGGCGGCAACATTTTCAGCGTCAGTTCAAGCTCATCGGGATGAGCGACGCCGCGGGCGGCAAAAATGCGGGCCAGCACGGGATCGATGCCGGCGGCGATCAGGTCTTGCGCCGCGGTGGGAACGGGACGGTGTTTCAGGACGGGGACGTGGTTCATGGTCGGGATTTTATCGTAGCCACAGAAAAACCGAAGCATGCGACAATATCAAATTAAAGCCCTCTTGAAACGCCATGATCAAGCACCTCGTTATTTGGACGTTGAAAACGCCGGAAGACAAAGCGGCGCGGCTGTCGTCGTTGAAGCCGCGTGCCGAGGCGCTGGTCGGGCAAATCCCGGGGCTGCGGCATCTTGAAGTGATCGAAGGATTGCCGCTCGAACCGACCTCGGGCGATATCGCGCTGTATGCTGAATTTGACGATCTGGCGGCGCTGGCGGCGTATCAAAAGCATCCGCTGCATGCGGCGCTTGGCGCCGAAGAGGTCAAACCTTTTGTGGCGAGCCGTCAGGCGCTCGACTGGCAGGCGTAGCCCATTCATGGCGGGAATCCCCTACGAATTTTTGATCGGGCTGCGTTATACGCGCTCGCGCAAAGGCGCGGCGCGCGAAGCTTTCGTCTCGGTGATTTCGCTGTTTTCGATGGCGGGCATTGCGCTGGGCGTGGCGGCGCTGATCGTCGTGCTGTCGGTGATGAACGGTTTTCAGAAGGAATTGCGCACACGGATTTTATCGGTGGCGTCACACATCGAAATCCGCGCTTTTCCCGAGCTTGACGACTGGACGTCCGCCGAAAAAATCGCCGGACAGAATCCGCGTGTGGTCGGCACCGCGCCCTATGTGTTGGGGCAGGCGATGCTGTCGTACGACGGGATGAGTCGCGGTTCGATATTGCGCGGTGTCGATCCGGCGCGCGAGGATTCGGTGGCCGACATCGGCAGCCATATGAAAGAGGGGCGCTTCGATGCGTTGTTGCCGGGGAGCTTCAGTATCGTGCTCGGGATCGAACAGGCGCGGATGCTGGGCGTCGGAATGGGCGACGATGTGGTGGTCATCATCCCGCAGGGACTGGCGACGCCGGCGGGGACGGTGCCGCGCTTGCGTTCGTTCAAGGTGGTCGGCATTTTCGATATCGGTATGTACGAATTCGACAGCGGTCTGGCGCTCGTCAACATCGAAGACGCGCAACGTCTGTACCGGATGACCGGGGTCTCCGGCGTACGGCTCAAGGTGGACGATTTGTTGCAGGCGCCGATGATAGGCAGGGACATCGCCGAGCAGTTGCCGTTTTCGCTGGAGGTGCGCGACTGGACGCGCAGCCATGCGAATTTTTTCCGCGCCGTCCAGATCGAAAAGCGGATGATGTTTATCATCCTGACGCTGATCGTATTCGTGGCGGCGTTCAACATCATCTCGGCGCAGGTGATGGTGGTGACCGAGAAACAGGCCGACATTGCGATTCTGCGAACGCTCGGCGCGTCGCCGTTGTCGATTCTCGGCATTTTCATTTTTCAGGGCGCGCTGGTCGGGGTGATCGGTACGCTGATTGGCGTCACCGGCGGCATTGCGCTGGCGCTCAACGTCGATGTCGTGGTGCCGGCGATCGAGCGTTTGTTCAACGTTCAATTCCTCGACAAATCGGTGTACTACATCAGCGATTTGCCGTCCGATTTGCAAAGCGACGACGTGACGGTAGTCGCGGCCACCGCGCTGTTCTTCGCGTTGGCGGCAACGGTTTACCCGGCCTGGAAAGCGGCGCGGGTGAACCCGGCGGCGGCATTGCGTTACGAGTGAGTGCATGAATCACGACACGATCGACCTTCCGTCAGCGCCTTCGACTTCTCCGGTGTTGTCGTCGCGCCACCTCGCCAAAACGTATGTGAGCGGAACGCTTCATGTGCCGGTGCTGACCGATGTGCATTTTGACATTGCGGGCGGTGAGTGCGTGGCGGTGGTTGGCAGTTCCGGTTCCGGAAAAAGTACGCTGCTGCATTTGCTCGGCGGGCTGGATACGCCGACCGACGGCCAGGTGTTGCTCGACGGCCGCGATTTCTCGACGATGCCCGAAGCCGAACGCGGTCATGTGCGCAACCGGGCGCTGGGGTTTGTTTATCAGTTTCATCATCTGCTTCCCGAATTCACGGCGCTCGAGAACGTTGCGATGCCGCTCATCATCCGGCGGCTCGATCGTCGCAGCGCCCATGAGACGGCGCGGGCGATGCTGGCGCGCGTCGGCTTGTCGCATCGCGTCGCGCATTTGCCGGGCGAACTTTCCGGCGGCGAACGCCAGCGCGTTGCGCTGGCGCGCGCGTTGGTGACACAACCGCGCTGTGTGCTGGCCGACGAGCCGACCGGCAACCTCGACCGCAGCACCGCGCACCAAGTGTTTGATTTGATGCTCGAGCTCAACGCCGAAGTGGGCACAGCCCTGGTGATCGTCACCCACGATCCTGACCTCGCCGCACGCGCCGCGCGAACGCTGCGACTGGTCGATGGGGAACTGCATTGAGTTCCGGTTTTTGCTGTTGGGATGCCCAAGCCGGCCCCGGAAAGGGCGGAAAAACAACATGGCCTTCTGTCGGTTCCGTTGTCTTGTTGACAAGACAATTCTTGGAGTGTTAGTCTAAAAAAGTTATGAAACGTCATTCATTCATTTCCTTCAATGCCAACCGTGGTTGGTGGCGTCGTCCTGTCTCCGAGGGCGGGTGCCCGCGCGCATGATGAATTGCTGATTGAAATGATCGATGCCGAAAGCCCGCCGAGTGCGGGCTTTTTTGTGGCCTGCGTTCGGAAGGTGACCGAAAGCATGGCATGAAAACCTGTAGCGCTTTGAATCAAGGCAACACAGATATTTGGCAGAAAGTGATCCAGAGACGACCACCACGAAGAGAATGATGAACCCATGATGAACACAACAAACCTTCCGCCGCGTTTGGCGAACGCGCGAGCTTCACGGCGCTTATTGCGAAGCGTACCAGAGCCGCTGGCCTTGTTCGCCTGGTTGACTGATGATGGCCAGCGGCCGCACACCATCTTGCTGGAGTCGGCCGAACCGTCGAGCCGGAAAACGCAAAAAAGTCTGCTGGTCGTGTCGAGCGCCTTGTCGATTGCCTGCTATGGAGACGAAGTGGTTCTGACGGCGCTTAACGCGCAGGGAAAAGCGATGCTGCCGATGCTGGAAACGCATTTTGCGCGTTTTTCTCAACGTCTGGAGGAGAACGCTTTGACTTTGCGGGTACCGCTGAACAGGGCGAAGGAACATCAAAAGACGTCCGAGCAAGAGCGTTTGCAGGCGGAATCGTCGTTGACCATTCTTCGCGAATTGAAAGCCTTGTTGCGAGCAGCGCTACCAGCGATGCCTGAGGCTGTGTTTCTCGCGGGCCTGTTTGCCTATGACCTTGTTGACCAATTTGAAAGGCTTCCTGAAGCGGATACAAGCAACGGGTTTCCGGATTATCTTTTTTATCTCGCCGATCAAATGATTGAGTTTGACCATCTGACCAACGCTGGAACGGTTCTGGTGTGCACTTACGTTGCAGGCGGTGGTGACAAGGCGCAAGAAGAAGCCGAAATGGCGCTAGCAGATATCGAAAAATCATTATCTCGTTCTTCAGACGCGTTACCCAGTAAAACACGCTTCCGTCAGGTGTTGCCGGGCACGGTTGACGCAGATAGGGACGATTCTGCATTTGCATCGCAGGTCGAGGCGTTGAAAGCGCATATCACCTGTGGCGATGTGTTCCAAATCGTGCTGTCGCGGACGTTCTCCACACCGTGCAGCGATCCGTTTTCAGCGTATCGCGAATTGCGGAAAATGAATCCCAGCCCGTATCTGTTCTATATGCGTGGCACGGACTTCACGCTGTTTGGTGCGTCGCCGGAATCGGCGGTGAAGGTGGATGGTGTGACACGCTCTGTTGAGATCTCTCCGATTGCCGGAACAAGAAGACGCGGGTTCCGTGATGATGGCAGTATCGATGCCGATCTCGATGGCCGGATTGAGACTGAATTGCGGCTCGACGAGAAGGAGATCGCTGAACACATGATGCTTGTCGATCTGGCGCGAAACGATGTGGCACACGTATCAAAGCCAGGGACACGCCATGTCGCCGAATTGATGCGTACCGTACGCTATTCACATGTGATGCACCTGGTGTCGCGCGTATGCGGTGAATTGCGTGAAGAGCTCGATGCGCTGCATGCGTATCAGGCGTGCATGAATATGGGAACATTGACCGGTGCGCCAAAGGTCAGGGCGATGCAGTTGCTGCGGCAGCATGAAGGCGGGAAGCGTGAGCACTACGGAGGCGCTATTGGTTATCTCTGTGGCGATGGTAGCTTCGACACCGCGATTCTGATTCGGACGGCGCTGGTGCGGAACGGAACTGCCTTCGTCCGCGCAGGAGCTGGCGTGGTACAGGATTCGGTGCCGAAGCTGGAAGCGGACGAAACAAGACGCAAAGCCGAGGCGGTATTGAAGGCGATTGCGATAGCCGAGGAAAAACAGGAGAGACATGATGGCGAAGCCGCACATTCTTTTGATTGATAACTACGATTCGTTTACGTTCAATCTTGTCGATGCGCTTTCCTTGCTTGGCGCTGACATCGAGGTGTACCGAAATGACATCGGTGCGGATGTGGCGCTTGGCATCGCGCTTGAAAAACGATCGGCGTTGATCGTGCTGTCGCCGGGGCCTGGGAACCCACGTGAAGCAGGTTGTGTCATCGATCTGGTTCAGAAGGCGGCTTGTGCGCGCGTGCCGCTGTTCGGTGTGTGTTTGGGACATCAGGCCATCGCAGAGGCGTTTGGTGGGCGAGTGGGTGCTGCGGGGACAGTTGTCCACGGTAAAAAATCGCGGGTCAGGCATTGCGCCCATCCCTTGTTTTCAGGAGTCCCCTCAAAATTTGATGCAGGCCGCTATCACTCGCTGGTGGTGCAACGGTTGCCGGAGGTGTTCGATGTGATTGCGACAGGTGATGAGAATGATGAGCTGATCATGGCGCTGGCGCACCATACCCATCCGGTTTACGGTGTGCAATTTCATCCCGAGTCGATTCTGACAACGCACGGCCAAAAGATTTTAGGCAATGTTCTCAAGCTGGCGCTGGCATCGAGAATCGATGCGCGGTAGAAAAGACTTTATCAGGAGGTCATGATGGATCGTATATTGAGTAAACTTTTGACAGGCGGCCGATTGGATCGCGAAGAAAGCCGTGTGCTGTTTGATGCCGTCATTCGCGGCGAGGTCAGCGATGTGGAAATGACGGCGTTGTTGGTGGCGCTGAAATTGCGCGGCGAAACCGCTGAAGAAATTGCCGGTGCGGCGCAAGCGTTGCGCGAGGGCGCGCGCGAGTTTCCGCGTCCCGATTATCGCTTTGCCGATATTGTCGGTACCGGCGGCGACGGCACCAACACCATCAACATTTCGACGGCGGTGACTTTCGTTGCGGCGGAGGCCGGGTTGCCGGTGGCCAAACACGGCAATCGGGCAGTGTCGTCGCGTTGCGGCGCGGCGGATTTGCTCGAATCCTTCGGCGTCAAGCTCGAGATGGAACCGGCGACGGCGAGACGCTTGCTCGACGACATCGGCGTCACCTTCCTTTTTGCACCGCATTATCACAAAGGAATTCGGCATGCGATGCCGGTTCGCAAAGCGTTGTCAACGCGAACGATGTTCAATCTGCTGGGGCCGCTGGTGAATCCCGCGCGTCCACCGATCATGTTGGTCGGCGTCTATGACTACACCTTGTGTACGCTGGTGGCGGAGACGCTGAAACTCCTGGGCTGCGATCGCGCGCTGGTGGTGAACGGTTTGGGACTTGACGAGATTGCGGTACACGGCGAAACCAACGCCGCCGAATTGCGGGACGGCGACATCACGACCCATCATTTCACGCCGCTCGATTTTGGTGTGCGCAAGTTTCCGTTATCGGCTATCGTCGGCGGCACGCCGGAAGAAAACGAACGGGCGATTCGCTCGGTATTGGCCGGTCGCGGCGATGAAGCGCACGCGGCGGCGATTGCCGTCAATGCCGGCGCGTTGCTGACGCTGGGTGATCGGGTTGCTTCGTTCAAACAAGGGTTTGAGTTGGCGATGAGCGTTCTGGAAAGTGGCAAGGCGCTTGAGCGGATGGAAACGATGGCGCGGCTGTCGCAGCAGTTGGAAGAAGATCGTGGGGGCGCTCATGCCGGCGCTTGCTGACATCGTTGCTCGCAAGCGTCAGGACGTTGCCGCGCGCATTGCGGCAACACCGCTTGCCGCGCTGGAGAAGCAGGCGAAACCGACGACGCGATGCTTGGAGGAGGCGCTCAAGCAACCGGGATTGCGCTTTGTTCTCGAATGCAAAAAAGCATCGCCATCGGAAGGCTTGATCCGCCCCGACTTCGACCCCCAAGCGATCGCCGAGGCCTACCGCGGTTTTGCCGACGCGGTGTCGGTGCTGACCGATGCGCCGTACTTCCAGGGAAGTTTCACCGATCTCGAAACGGTACGCGCCGCTTTGCCGCAGCCGGTGCTGTGCAAGGATTTTGTCGTCGAACCGTATCAGGTGTTTGAAGCGCGTACTCACGGCGCCGATGCGGTGCTGCTGATGCTGTCGGTTCTGGACGATGCGATGTACCGGCGCTGCGCGGAAGCGGTGCGGGCGTTGGCAATGGACGTGTTGACGGAGGTGCACGACGAGGGCGAACTGGCGAGGGCGCTGGCGCTCGATGCGCGCATTATCGGCATCAACAACCGCAATCTGAAAACGATGCAAATCGACTTGTCCACGACGCAGCGGCTGGCGGCGAAGATTCCGCGTGACCGGGTGATTGTCTGCGAGTCCGGTATCAAGAGCCGTGCTGATATCGACAAGGTGAGCGATCTTGTCGATGCGTTTCTGGTCGGTAGCCAATTGATGAAGGAGGCGCGACTCGATCTGGCGGTGCGGACACTGGTTTTCGGGCGTATCAAAATCTGCGGGTTGACGACACCCGAAGCAGCGCGCATCGCGTATGAAGCGGGCGCCTTTTGCGGCGGGCTGATTTTCGCGCCGGAATCGCCGCGTTGTGTGGACGAAGCAAGGGCGCGCGACATCGCCGCGGGCTCACCGTTGCTGATGGCCGGTGTTTTTGTCAACGACGCGCCGGAACGGATCGGGCGGCTGGCGCAGGAGCTGCGACTGACGGCGATCCAGTTGCACGGCGAAGAATCACCGGCATTCGTCCATGAGCTGCGGCAAAAACTACCGGCAGCTTGTGAAATCTGGAAAGCCGTCCGTATTCACAGCGCGATGCCTCCGGTGGGCTCATTGTTGGCGGAAACGGGCGCTGATCGCTTGCTGTTCGATACGTTCCATTCCTCGGCGCGTGGCGGTTCGGGAGAGCGGTTCGATTGGGCGTTGCTGGAGCGGCTACCGCCGTCATTATTATCGCGTATCATTGTCGCCGGCGGCGTCACGCCCGAAAATGTGCGCGAGGCGCACAGCCTGGGCGGCTATGCGATCGATGTCAATTCCGGCGTCGAGTCGGCACCGGGGGAGAAAGACCCGGTGGCGCTGCAACAGTTGTTTTCTCGGTTAAAGGGATGTCTATGAACACGGGTTCTTCCACGGCAACGGCGCTGACGATTGAACAAGGCGCTTTCGGTTCGTTCGGCGGCATGTTTGTGCCGGAGATTCTGGTGCCGACGTTACGGGATTTGGCGCGGGCTTTCGAGGAAGCGCAACGCGATCCGGTGTTTCAGCGTGAATTCGAGACGCTGCTCAAAGAATATGCCGGACGCGAGACGCCGCTGTACCGTTGCCGTAACCTGGCGGCGGGAACGAAGGCGACGGTGTATCTGAAGCGTGAGGATTTGCTGCACGGCGGCGCCCACAAGACCAATCAAGTGCTGGGGCAGGCGTTGCTGGCGAAGCGGATGGGCAAGACGCGGCTGATTGCCGAGACCGGCGCCGGACAACATGGGGTGGCGACGGCGCTGGTCGGGGCGTTGTTCAAGATAAAGACGCGCATTTACATGGGCGACAAGGACATGAAGCGGCAGGCGCTCAATGTGTTCCGGATGCGGCTGATGGGCGCCGAGGTGGTGCCGGTGGCGACCGGCAGCGGTACGCTGAAGGATGCGGTCAACGAAGCCTTGCGCGACTGGTCGGAAAGTTATCCGGATACCCACTATCTTCTGGGGACGGCGGCGGGACCGCACCCGTTTCCGACCATCGTGCGCGAGTTCCAGCGGGTGATCGGCCGCGAAGCGAAAGCGCAAATGCTGGAGCGGGAAGGGCGCTTGCCCGATGCAGCGGTCGCCTGCGTCGGCGGCGGCTCCAACGCGATCGGTTTGTTCGCCGATTTTATCGACGAACAAGGTGTTCGCTTGATTGGCGTCGAACCGGCGGGGCACGGTTTGCACACGGGCAAACACGGCGCGACATTGCAAAAGGGGCGT
This sequence comes from Burkholderiales bacterium, assembly GCA_031260355.1. Taxonomy (GTDB): domain Bacteria; phylum Pseudomonadota; class Gammaproteobacteria; order Burkholderiales; family Casimicrobiaceae; genus UBA931. The sequence continues at coordinate 5,708 of JAIRJZ010000082.1, read as the reverse complement.
CCGGGTATTTTGCACGGCAGCTACAGCTATGTGTTGCAGGACGACCATGGTCAGGTTGCGGAATCGCATTCGATCTCCGCTGGCCTGGACTACCCAAGCGTCGGCGCCCAGCATGCGCATCTGCACACCAGCGGTCGTGCCGAGTATGTCGGAATCACCGACGACGAAGCACTAGCGGCGTTCCAGCGGTTGTCGCAGGAAGAGGGCATTATTCCGGCGCTGGAGTCGGCGCACGCCATCGCTTATGCGTTGAAGTTGGCGAAAGCGGTGACGCAGCCGCAACTGTTGCTGGTCTGTTTGTCCGGGCGCGGCGATAAGGACATCGAGCATGTGATGCAGCACATCCGGTTGTAGAGTGGTTTTGGTTCAAGTGAGCACATTCCTGCGAGGAGGCGCTGCGCTTTTCTCCTTCCCCTTCAAGGGGGGGGTGGGGATGGGGTTTCGCAGCTGTCCGTACAAACAGCCCCATCCCCACCCTAACCCTCCCCTTGAAGGGGAGGGCTTTGTCAGTAGCCTGATCCTCTTCGGTACGCGGGAGAGGGGAGCAAAGCACGGCGCGCCATCGCAGGAAGGTGTTCATCTGGATCAAAACGGTTCTGGAACCTGTTCCGCCTGGATTCCTGCTTCTGCGAGAGAATGCGCTGTGCTTTTTTCCCTCTCCTTCAAGGGGAGGGGTAGGGCGGGGATGGGGTTAATTACTGTGTACATACCGCTGTAGAGCACCACAATCATTTTGAGACAGGTTCTGAAAAAGAAAAGGCATGAAGGAAGAGACGATGAAAACCACCCGCTATGAAGCGATGTTCGCCCGTTTAAAGGAAAAAGAGGAAGGCGCGTTTGTTCCTTTCGTGATGCTGGGCGATCCCGATAGTGAAACCTCTTTGGCGGTCATCGACACGCTGGTCGCTCACGGCGCCGATGCGCTGGAGTTGGGGATTCCGTTTTCGGACGCGGTCGCCGACGGCCCGGTGATCCAGCGGTCAAGTTACCGCGCGCTGACGGCGGGGGTGACGCCGGCGCAGTGTCTGCAATCGCTGAAGCACATTCGCGCCAAACATCCCGATATTCCGATCGGCTTGCTGGTTTACGCCAACCTCGTCGTACATCGCGATGTGAAAACGTTTTATCGGGAGGCGGCCGAGGCGGGTGTCGATTCCGTGCTGGTGGCCGACGTGCCGGTGGGAGCGGCGGCACCGTTTGTCGAAGCGGCGAACGAGGCAGGGGTTGCCCCGATTTTTGTCGTGCCGCCGAACGCCGACGATGCCATCATCCGCGAAATCGCCCGGCAGGGACGCGGCTATACGTATTTTCTCGGGCGCGCTGGGGTTACCGGCGTCGATCGGGAAATGCAAACACCGCTGCCGGCGCGGTTCAAAGCCTTACAGGCGGCGGGAGCGGCGCCGGCAATCGTCGGCTTCGGCATTTCGACGCCGGAGCACATCCGCGCCGCGCTCGATGCCGGCGCTGCCGGGGCAATCGCCGGCTCGGCGACGGTCGCCATCATTGAGCAGCATTTGCACGACAAAGCCGCGATGCTTGAGGCGCTGGCGGCGTTCGTGCGCAAAATGAAAGCGGCGACACAACGCTCATGATGGGCGCTTATGATTGAAACGGCTGGCGGCACGCCTTGGCAGCTTCCCTGACGGCGGCAATGGCTCTGTTGCGCGGAAAACTTTTCCGGTAGGCGAGCGCGACATGGCGAAAGGGGACGGGCTCGGTGAACGGAATCGAGACGACCAGATTGCTGTGGTATTTGGGCGTCAGCGCGTCGCGTGGCAGGACGGACATACCAAGTCCGGAGGCGACCATGTTGCGGATGGTTTCCAGCGAGTTGGTGCGCGGCGTGTGATTGTCGGCATTGAGTTCGGGACAGGCTTCGAGCACCTGGTCGCGAAAACAGTGGCCGACATTGAGCAGAATCGGTTTTTCATCGGCAATTTCGCGGGCGTCGATGTTGGTGCGTTTGACCCATTTGTGATCGCGCGGCACGACAACCTCAAACGGCTCTTCGTAAAGAAATTCGCTGACGATGCCGGACGGCGAGAAAGGCAAGGCGACGATGGCGACATCGATACGGCCGGCGCGCAGCGCTTCTTCGAGATTTAACGTGAGATTTTCTTCGATGTCGAGCGGCATTTCGGGAGCGAGGTCAACCAGCGCCGGGATCAGATCGGGCAACAGGTACGGCGCGACGGTAAAGATGACCCCCAGTTTCAACGGTCCGTGCAGTTGATTTTTACCGGTGCTGGCAATTTCCTTGATGCGCGCCGCTTCTTCGAGCACTTTTTGCGCTTGTTCGATGATGCGTTCTCCCACCGGCGTAATCACCGCTTCGGTTTTGCTGCGCTCGAACAGGATGATACCCAATTCGTCTTCAAGCTTCTGAATGGCAACCGACAGCGCCGGTTGGCTGACGAAACAGCGGGCGGCAGCACGGCCGAAACCTTTTTCGTGCGCGATGGCGACGACGTAGCGGAGTTCGTTCAAAGTCATGGCGGGTCTCCTTGATGAACGGGTACTTAGTGTGACAGTGTATCGGTTTTCAGCGCTTGCAGATAGCGTGCAAATTCGGCGCCGACTTCGGAATGGCACAAGCCATAATCGACGGTAGCCTCCAGATAGCCGAGTTTGTTGCCGCAATCGTAACGGCGACCGTCGAAACGGTACGCCTGCACCGGGGAAGAGCGCATCAAGCGGGCAATGCCGTCGGTTAACTGAATTTCGTCGCCTTGCCCCTGCGAAACGGCGGCGAGGTGCGTGAAGATGTCGGCAGTCAGAATGTAGCGACCGACGACGGCCAGCGTTGAAGACGTCGTTCCCGGTTTCGGCTTTTCGACAATGCGGGTGATGCGGGAAAGGCGAGCGTCGTCCGGCGACGGCTCGGACGTTTCGACGATGCCGTAGCTGGCGGTGTCGATCGGGGGAACGTCCATCACGCCGATTACCGCGTGGCCGGTTTTGTGGGCGCGTTCGACCATTTGCTGCATCACCGGTACGGGCGCGTCGATCAAATCGTCGGCGAGCAGAACGGCGAACGGCTCATTGCCGATGACCGGCGCCGCGCACAGCACGGCGTGTCCCAACCCCAAGGCCTCGGTTTGCCGGATGTAAATGCAATTGATGCCGGGCGGCGTGGTGCTTTGCAGGGTATCGAGCAGTTCGGTTTTCCGGCGCAACGAAAGTTCGGTTTCAAGCTCGTAGGCTTTGTCGAAATGATCTTCGATCGCCCGCTTGTTGCGGCCGGTAATGAAGATCATGTCGGTGATGCCGGCGGCGGCAGCTTCCTCGACGGCGTACTGAATCAGCGGCTTGTCAACGATCGGCAGCATTTCTTTGGGGCTGGCTTTGGTGGCCGGAAGAAAGCGGCTGCCGAGACCGGCGACGGGGAAAACGGCTTTGGTGATTTTCATGGGATACCTATGAGGTGGCCTGTGCGTTTTTTGAAACGGGCTGTTCGATCATGTGCAACAACGCGGCTTCATCGAGAACGGGGATTCTTAATGCTTGCGCTTTGGCGAGGGTGGAACCCGGCGCGTCGCCCGCCAGTACATAGCTGGTTTTTTTCGAAACGCTGCCGGTGACTTTGCCGCCGGCGTCAACGATGCGGCGGTCGGCTTCGTCGCGGGACATCGTCGGCAGCGTGCCGGTAAGCACGAAGGTCAGACCGGTCAGCGGTCCCGTCGCGGCGGCGGCAACTTCCGGCCAATGAATGCCGGCAGTGCGCAAGGCGGCGATCACGTTACGGTTTCGTGGTTCCGAAAAGAAAGAAAGAATGCTCTCGGCCATCACGCCGCCGATTTCGGAGATGCCGGTAAGCGCGTCATGGTCGGCATTCATCAACGCTTCCAGCGAGCCGAAGTGGCGGGCGAGGTCGCGCGCGGTCGCTTCGCCGACGTGGCGGACGCCGAGCGCGAAGATGAAGCGGTCGAGCGTCGTTGTTTTGCTTTTTTCAAGTGCGGCGCACAGGTTGGCGGCACTCTTCTCCGCCATCCGGTCGAGACCGGCAAAGTCGTTTTGCGTCAGCCGGTACAGATCGGCGGCGGATTGAACCATCGCTTTATCGACCAGTTGTTCGATGATTTTGTCGCCAAGCCCCTCGATGTCCATCGCCCGCCGTCCGGCAAAATGCAGCAGCGCCTGCTTGCGTTGGGATGGACAGAAAAGCTCGCCCGAACAGTAGGCATCGACTTCGCCTTCTTCACGAATCACCGCCGAACCGCACACCGGACACTGGCGCGGCATCTCGAAGGCGCATGCGTCTTCGGGGCGACGCTCGGCGACGACAGCGACGATCTCGGGAATCACGTCGCCGGCGCGGCGCACGATCACCGTATCGCCGATCCGCACGTCTTTGCGTCTGATTTCGTCTTCGTTGTGCAGCGTGGCGTTGGTGACGGTGACGCCGCCGACGAAAACCGGCGCCAGCTTGGCAACCGGCGTGAGTCGGCCGGTGCGACCGACCTGCACATCGATATGTTGAACTGTGGTGAATTGTTCCTGCGCCGGATACTTGTGCGCGACCGCCCAACGCGGTTCGCGGGTGACGAAACCCAGCCGCTGCTGCAACGCCAGTGAATCGGCTTTGTAAACGACGCCGTCGATATCGAACGGCAAAGCGTCTCTCAGTTCCGCTATTTTTTGATGGAAGGCGATGAGTTCTTCGGCGCCGAGCACGCGCCGACGGTGTTTGTCCACCGGCAGCCCGAAACGTTCGAGCGCATCGAGCACCTCTCCATGGGTTTCCGGCAGTTTCCAACCGGTGACTTCGCCGAGGCCGTAAGCGAAGAACGACAGGGGCCGTTTGGCGGTAATGTTCGAATCGAGTTGGCGCAAGCTGCCTGCCGCCGAATTGCGCGGATTGACAAACGTTTTTTCACCGGCGGCGCGTTGACGGTCGTTGAGCCTTTCGAAATCGGCGCGGCGCATGTACACCTCGCCGCGGATTTCGATCATCGCGGGCGGCGGCGCATCGCCGCTGTTCAGCCGCAACGGAATCGCGCGGACGGTGCGGATGTTTTGGGTGATGTCCTCGCCGGTTTCGCCGTCGCCGCGCGTCGCGCCCTGAACGAGAACGCCCGCTTCGTAGCGCAAACTGACCGCAAGGCCGTCGAATTTGAGTTCGGCGAGATACGCTATCGGCGGATCGCTCTCGGTCAAACCGAGTTCGCGCCGTACCCGCGCATCGAACGTACGGGCACCGCTGGCTTCGGTATCGGTTTCGGTGCGAATCGAGAGCATCGGCACGGTATGGCGTACCGCCGGAAACTCCGGCAACGGCCGCCCGCCGACCCGCTGCGTCGGTGAATCGGGGGTGATCAGTTCGGGGTGCTGCGCTTCCAGTTGTTGCAGTTCCCGATAGAGCGCGTCGTATTCGGCATCGGAAACGGTCGGCGCGTCGAGGACATAGTAGCGATGATCGTGGGCGGCAATGGCGCTGCGCAATGTTGCCGCTCTTTCACCGGCGGCGGTTGGGGCAGACGCGCCGGAAGGCTCAGAAGGAGAGGAAAACAGCATGCCTTGTATCATGGCGTTCCTGAAAAATGCTGACTTCCGAAAACGCGAGAAAGCGTTGGCCGAGCGTTAGGGAATCTCTGAAAAACCCTTCCTGTCATTCTGCGCGTAGCGAAGCGAAGTCGCAGAATCCAGACGCCGCGTGGATCCTGCGACTTCGCGCAGGATGACAAGCGGGGGATAGCAGGGTTGTTCAG
>JAIRJZ010000012.1 GCA_031260355.1 Burkholderiales bacterium | reverse complement strand
CGCACTTGAATCCGATAGAGAAGCTTTGGGCTAACCTCAAACGGCAGTGGCGAAACGTTTCCCACCTGCCTATTCATGAATTCCTTAAAACGTCTAATTATTTGTGCGGTTAACTATACATTCTGCCGACGTACCCGAGCGATCTGGCGGCGATTCAGTTTGATCGCAGCGGCACGACCAAAATCGGCAAATTCGTGATCAACCACAGCTTCATCATCCCGGGGTTGACCGGCGTGTTCGTGTCCTGTGTGTTCGGTTATCTCTTTGCGACGATGCGCGGATACCTGTAAGGAATCAGCGGTAGAGAAAAACACGGCCGGGAAATCCGGCCGTGTTTTTTGCGCGCGCTGTTTGAGCGTCCTCGCTTATCTTCGCCTTGTTCGGCAAGCAACCGCGGGAACAAGACCGATCAGCGCCAACAGACCCCATGCGCCGAGGGAGGGGATGGGGGCGGCGTCGATCGACTTCGAGGTTGCTTCATAGGCGCCCAGATCGGGGCGGCCACCTTGTGGTCGCGGCTGACCGCGTTGATCGGTCGTTAAGCCCACGGACGGATCGCCGGCATCAATGGCAGGGCTGCTATCGGGCAGAGCCAGTGTCAACGTCGGGCCGCCGTGGTCGGCCAGCACCGTATCGACGATGTCTTCGGGCAAGGCGGCAGTTGTGGTCACGGCGGTGCTGCTGTTGCAGGAATTTTCGTTGGCGCCGTTGCGCCATTCGAGATTCGTGCCGCCGGCCAATGCGGCCGTTGCTCCTGCCGCGCACTGCGTTGTCGTGACGCTGCTGTCGCCGACCACCAGGCTGTTCATCAGGGAACCGGTGCCCGCGGAAACAAAAATGGCGGCACCTGCTGGCGCGCGGTTATTGACCAGCGTCAGATGGGAGGCGATCAATGAGTGATCGGCGAAGATGGCGCCGGCATTAGTGCTGGTAGCACTATTGTCGACAAACGTGCTGTTCGTGACCTCGGCATTGTCGGCCCATACGGCGCCTCCCGAAAGAGCCGCAGAATTTCCGCTGAAAGTGCTGTTGCGGATCGTGGCGTTGTAGGCCCAAATGGCTCCCCCACGACCGAAGGGGGCTGCTGTATTCCCGATAAAGGTGCTGCGCTCGACCAGAAGCGTTGATAGACGGGGACTGTTGCCGTCGGTCTGGTTGATGGCGCCGCCGAACATGAACGCCTCATTTCCGATGAACACGCTGTCTTCCACCACAAGTTTGTTGGGGGGCTGTCCTGAATTAATCACAACATCGATGGCACCACCTACTGCGTTGGTCATACCGGAGTTTCCATTTTGAAAAATCAGATGCTTGATCGTTAACTCGGTACAGCCGACAATAACGCCGAAAATCCGGTTGGCGTTGGCGCCGTCAAGGGTAATGTCGTTGCCGCTGCCGTCAATGGTGAGAGGGCTTCTGATGACAATGTGGTTGTTGGCGGTGTTGGCCAGCGTAATCGTTGCGGCACCAAGGCCAAAACGGATGAGATCATCGGTGCCGTAGGCGCCCGTTGCGGTGCAGCCGTTGGCGTTGGCGCCGTTGTTGATGGCGTCGACGGCGCCGCGCAAGGTGCAAACGCCGCCGGGATTGATGGCTTCGTTGTTCGAGTTGACGGTAATCGTCGCCGCCAACACGTTGTTAGCCGACCAAGCCAAAACGAGTATGGCCAGATACCGCCACGAGCCTCCTGGTAACGTTTTCATCATCAAGCCTTTTCAATAGGGGTGAGCGGGTTCTCATCAGACGCCAAGGAGATGGCGCTGTTTCTTAATCAAGCGTACTTGAAAAAAGCGATGAAAAGCAAACGGTTTCTGTCAGAAGGCGATGGAATAAGGGCTTGCGAGCCGTTGATGTTTGGTGCGTGTGGTTTTTTTGCCACTGATACCGACCAGCCCGCATCACTGGCGCCGGGTTGACGGTTTTGTGGCGCGTTTGCCTTGGTGCCGCCGAGGGCATTGCCCTGGAGGCGGTCTCAAAAAGCATCAGGGTAGCAGCATCAAGAAACCGCCATTCCGGCAAAAGCCGGAATGGCGGAAGGATCAAGCGAGCGCTTGCAGTGGCACAATCATTCTGTGACAGGTTTCTACATCCATCCCAGATACTTCCACCAGGTCAGCGCAAAAAGAATCATCAACGCAAATCCGATGACCGTCAACCAGATTCCGATATGGAAAAACTGGCGTGCGGTAAACGTTTGTGTCCCCATGCACACCATGTTTTGCGGTGCATTGGTCGGCAGGATGAAACCGAAGCTGACGGTGAAAGCGAGCAGCATCGACATTCCGGCAACGTTGACGGTTCCTTCCGGAAGCTTGGTCAATACAGTGATCATGATCGGCAGCAACGAAGCCGTCAGCGCGGTGGCGCTGGCAAAGCCGAGGTGAATGATGATGAGGAAGCTGGCGAGGATGATGAAAATGGGCAAAGCCGAAAGGGTTTCCAGATGAAAGCTTTTGACGACGAGATCGGCCAGCCATTGCGCCGCCTGGGTATCGAGCAGGGCGCCGCCGAGGCTGATGCCGATAGCGAACATGATGATGGTGCCCCACGGCGCGTTCTTCTGGATGTGCTGCCAATTCATGACGCCGATTCCCGGCAGTAACATCAGCGTCAGGCCGACGATGGTTGTCGATGTGGTATCGAAACTGTGCAGCTTCTTTTCCGTCGCCCAGAAGCCGAGCAGACAAAGGGAAATGATCAGCAGACGAATTTGCTCTTTGGTTATCGGCCCCAGTTTTTTCAACTCTTCGTGAAGCGATTGTTTGCCGCCGGCAACGGTGTCGATTTCCGGCGGCATGATTTTACGTACGACAAAATAAAGAACGAAAGACATGATGATGGCCCAAGGCGCGCCGGCCAGTAACCAAGCGCCCCAGGTGATGCCGTGGTCGGGGCCGAGAATTTTTTCGATATAGCCTTTGGACAACAAATTTTGTGCCGCTGCCGTCTGAATGCCGATGTTCCACACACTGGTGGCTTGTGCGACGACAATCATGATAGAAGCGGCAAAACGTGATTTGCCGTCGATTTTGAACGCGGCAATGACGCCCATCATGATCGGAACAACGCAGGCAACGCGCGCCGTAGCGCTGGGAACGATCAGACTCAGTAAAACGGTGACGATGATGGCGCCGACGAGCACGCTACCGCTTGAGGCGCCGAGCCTCGACATGACGAGCAGCGCGATGCGGCGGTCGAGTCCGGTGACCGTCATGGCGACGGCGATGAAGGTGGCGACAGCGACCAAAATCGCAGCGGAATTGGAAAACCCGGTCAGCGCCAGGCGCAGCGATTTGCCGGTGCCGGCGATTTTGGTTGGATCCGCAACGTCGGGCGCGGTGCCGACGAGAAAGATGATCAAGGCGCTGATGAGGATGGCGCTGACGGTATAGTCCAATGCCTCCGTGATCCACACGATGACCGCAAAGATGAGAATGGCCAGCATGTGCTGACCGGCGATGGTGATGCCGCTCAAAGGCAAAAGCTCGACAACGACAGCGGCGGCAATGGCAATCCACAAGCCGAGATAAGGAATCGGCGATTTGCGATCACCGTCCTTCGAGAAGGTGCTTGTAACTGAAGACTTCATGAAAACCCCCTTTAGAAATACAGCCGTCAACAGACGGCACGAGGACGGGGTTGACGGTTGTCGATGGTTAATATCGCTTATCGCATCAAGGGAAAGCCGATCTTGCAAGAACTGTTCTGAGAGGAGAAGATTCAGCAGAGGGCAGACGAACTCTTCTGCGCGTTGCCGTTTCCGTGACAGTACAAGGTATCTCGCGCCCAACCGTTTACAAGAAACGGCGCCGGCTTCCGGCTGCCACACACGGCTATTTAAGATCGACCCGCAAGAACGTCGCGGTGCGAATGATGATGCCCCCTTTTTGAAAAGATATTTCAAATAGCCGACGGGTAGTGTGCTACCCGCTGTGGCAAGGAGAACGGGAAAAAGTTCCTAACGTAAACGGAAGACACAATGGGTGCCGCAGATCGGCGCCCCGGGGAACAGAGCGGGACGCCCATATTGTCGGAAGGGAGAATGTCGATGCATGAGCCGATGGATTGGCCTACAAGGGGGAGACGTAATTTCTCCCCCTCTCGCCCAGCCCCTCTCCCGCAAGCGGGAGAGGGGGGCAACGCGCGGCGTGCTTTTGCGGGAAAGGCTAAGGAGAAAAGCTCGTCATTGCGAGCGTAGCGAAGCAATCCAGAAACGGATCAGGAGTGTTCCGGCGTCAGGAGCTTGTCCCACAAAGCCCGCACCGAGGATATTTCATCGGCTATCGGTGAAGGGCCAATCGCCGCGCCGTCGGCGCCTTGCAATTGCGCGGCGTGTTGCTGCCGACGGTAGAGGCGGTAAGCCTGAATGGCGGCATCGGCTTCGGCGACCGTGATAAGTTCAAGCGTCGTGGCGGCGGTGAGCAGCGCGACGTTGCCGGTGTTGCGGGTCAAGGTCGGGAAGCGGTGGGCATGCGCCAGCACCAGGAACTGCACGATGAACTCGATATCGACCATGCCGCCGCGGTCACGCTTGACATCGAACAGCGCGGACGAATGGGCGTTTTCTTCCAGCATCCGTTCGCGCATGGTGATGATGTCGCGGCGCAAGACGTCGATGTCGCGCGGTTGTTGCAACAAGGAGGCCCGTTCGCGCATGAATGCCGCGCCCAATTCGTTGTCGCCGGCAAGGAAGCGGGCGCGGGTGAGCGCCTGATGTTCGAACGTCCAGGCTTTTTCGCGCTGGTAGTGAACGAAGGCGTCCCAGCGCGAGACCAGCAAACCGCTGCTGCCGTCCGGACGCAAGCGCAGGTCGGTCGTGTAAAGATTGCCGGCGGCGGTGGTGCTGGTCAACCAGGTGTTCATTCGCTGCGCCAGCCGCGTGTAGCGGGCGACGGCTTCATCGCCATCGTCGCCGACCTCGTAGAGAAAAACCAGATCGAGGTCGGAACCGTAACTCATCTCCTTGCTGCCCAGTTTGCCGTAGCCGATGATCGCGAAACGCGGCGGCGGCGCTTCTTGCGGCATCAGGGTTCGCCAGCAATGGACGAGCGTCATTTCGAGAATGAGATCGGCGAGCGCGGTCAAATGGTCGGCCAGCCGTTCGACGGTCAACTGTCCCGCCAAGTCCTGTGCCAGCAAGCGGAAGGTTTGCGCGTGTTGAAAATGGCGCAACTCGTCCATTTGCCGTTCGGTGTCGCCGGTATGGGCATCGAGAAGCTGCGTCAATTCGTCGCGCCAGACGAGCCAGTCGGGTTCGGCGAGCAGGGTTTGCGGCGCCAGCAGTTCGTCGAGCAGAATCGGATGGCGGTTCAGGTAATCGGCGGCCCACGATGAAGCGGCGAGCAGACGCGCGAGAGTCGGCAGCGTTTGCGGATGCTCGGAGAGCAACGCCAGGTAGGCGCTGCGCCGGCTGACGGTTTCGAGCAGCGTGAACAGCCGCAGAAACAAGGTGTCGGCGTCGATGGTGTTCGCCGCTTTCGGCGTTGCCGCCATTGAAACGGTGATCGGTGCGATGTCGATGAGTTGCTGCGTCAGTGTGTCGAAGCGCTGCCGCGAACGTTCCGGCAGCGCCGCGTAACGTTTGCTTTCGCGCATGCGAAGAATGCGGTCAGCGACGTTTTGCGGATCGGTAAAACGGTGCGCGGTGAGCGTTTGGCGGAGAAGCGCCGGTGTTTCCGGCGTATCCCACGAAACGCCGGCGGCAGAAGAAACCGGAGGGGTTGGCGCGGCAAGCGTCGATGAAAACCCGTCGTAGCCGAGCAGTGTTTCGAAATGGTGGGTGACGCATTGCCGATGCGCGTCGAGTGTTTTCTGGAACGTCGCAAGGGAGGAAAAATTCATGCTGTGCGCCAGCGCCGTGCGGGACGCTTCGTCTTCCGGCAAGGTTTGTGTCGCCAGATCGTCGCGGTATTGCAAACGGTGTTCGACGCGGCGCAGAAAATCGTAGGCTGCCAGCAACTCATCGACGATGGCGTTCGTTAACAGGTCACGCTCGCCGAGCACCCGCAAGGCTGCGCGGGTGCCGCGTCGTTGCAACGCCGGAAGGCGGCCGCCGCGAACGATTTGCAGCGCCTGAGCGATGAATTCGATGTCGCGGATGCCGCCGCTGCCCAGTTTGATATTGTGGGCGTAGCCACGGGTTTTTCCTTGCGTCCGGATTTGTTCGCGCACGTCGCGCAGTCCTTCGTAAGCATCGAAATCGAGGTACTTTCGATAAACGAACGGCACGATCAATTGTTGCAGTTCATCATGATAGGCGTCGCCGGTGAGCGGATGCGCTTTCAGCCAGGCGTAGCGTTCCCACATTCGCCCCTGCGCCGTCAGATAGTGTTCCAACGCGTCGAACGAAACGGCCAGCGGCGCCGAGTCGCCGTAAGGGCGCAAGCGCATGTCAACGCGAAACACGAAGCCGTCGGCGGTCACGTCGTCGAGCGCGGCGATCACCCGTTGTCCCAAGCGGACGAAAAACTCGTGATTGCTGAGAGGTCGGGAACCGTCGGTCATGCCGTCCTCGGGATAGAGAAAAACGAGGTCGATGTCGGACGACACGTTCAATTCATCGCCGCCCAGTTTGCCCATGCCGACGATGATGAACGGTTGAATCTCTCCGGAGCTTTCGCTGCGCGGGAGCCCGCGCGTTTCGGCGAGTTGCGCCTGGTGCAGCGTGACCGCCGCGACGAGGGCGTCGGTGGCGAGCCGGCCCATGTTGCCGCAGACTTCGTCGAGGTCGGCAATACCGGTCAGGTCGCGCGCCATCGTATGCAGCATGACGTGCTGCCGAACCCGCCGCAGGGCGGCGGCGAAGCCGTCAGCATCGCCGGAGGCCAGCGCTGCGGCGAGGGGTTGTGTCACGGCGGCGCCCCAATCGAGCATTTTTTCGGGCGCAGCCTCCCAGGTGGCGTGGTATTCGGGTCGCGCCGCCACCATGCGCCGGGCGTAGGAGCTGAAGGAAAGGGCTTGGGGCAGGTCCATAGCGGGAAATGATCGTTCCATCAAAGGTTGCCGGAATGTGCGCGGTTACGCAAGTGCGGCGGAAAAAACAAAGGTACAGAGTACAATAACCATATTGATATTATGAACCACCGGCCTGCAAAAAAGTTTTGGGCAGGGACAAAGCCGAGAGAGCAGGTTTGAAACCCCGCGACTTTTTTATTCTTTACCGTTTCTTGCGGTTCCTCAAGTACGTCCTGATGGCGGCGGGTGTGCTGATGGCGGTGTTTGTCGCCGCCCTGCTGGCTTTTCGCTTCGCGCTGCTACCGCAATGGGAGGCGCAGCCGCAAAAGGCGGCGGATTTTTTCGGTGCGCGCATCGGTTTGCCGGTGGCGCTCGGGGGTCTCGAAACCGGCTGGGAGGGGTGGGATCCGCGGCTGACGGTTCAGGATTTGCGGATTTATCCGGCGCCGACGGAAGAGGCAGTTGCTGCCGACGCCCAACTGGCCTTGTCCAAGGTGGTGTTGCAGATCGACGTCTGGAATTCGCTGCTCCATCTGGACGTTCGTTTCCGACATTTGCGGCTCGAACAACCGACGCTGATCGTGCGGCGCGACACGGAAGAACGCGTGTTCATCGGCGGTGTGCTGCTCGCCACCTCACCGGACGGAGAGGACGCCGGAAGCAGGAAATTTGCCGATTGGCTCTTGCGGCAGCGAACGATCGAAATCAGCGGCGGAACGGTTGAGTGGCGCGACGAGAAGCGTGCCGCGCCACCGTTGGTTATGGAGCAACTGGATTTCCGCGGGGTACAAGGGTTGTCACGCTACCGCTTCGGCTTGCACGGTGATTTGGTGTCGGCGGCGGGGACGGCTTTCGAGGTGCGCGGGGAAGCGGCCACCGGATTTCTGCAACGCAGTTTTGACCGTGACTGGCAAGGGTATGTCCGGCTGGATCGCGTTGACCTCAGCAGCTTGCGGCAGTGGGTCGATCTGCCGATTGATGTGGCGCGCGGCGAGGGCAACGTGCAGACGTGGGTGTCGTTGTCGAAGCGGCGCGTGACATCGGCAACGGTCGAAATGGCCTTGCACAACGTGAAGGCGAATCTGGCGTCGGAGGAGAAATCGACGATAGCGCCGCTGGAATTGCAGGAAGTGCGCGGCCGTTTCAAGGGGTATGACGAGCACGGCCGCGTTGTTGTCTCGACCGAAGGGTTGACGTTTGTCGAGAAAAGCGGTGTTCGCCTCGAACCGATCGCGGCAACGCTGACGCTCGAAGGTTTTGACCCGGCAACACCGACGCCGGAGTTGCTGGTGAAAGCGCCGCGCGGCCGGATCGAATTCGATCGGCTTGAGGTGTCGGTGTTGAACGGTCTGTCGCATATGATCCCGTTATCGGAGGAGTGGCGTACGACGCTGACAGCGCTCGATATTCGCGGGACACTGGAAAAAGGCCGCGGCAGTTGGGAGCGCGCCCGTGAGGAAAACAGCGCGGAGGCGTCGTTGCGGTTGACCCATTACAACGCGCACGCCACCGTGCGCGACATGAGCGCACAAGCCCACGGCGCTTACCCGGGCGGGCGCGGGATCAGCGGCAAGGTAACGTTCGATGAAAAGCAAGGCGCCGTAACGCTGGACAGCCGCTCTGTCGTACTCGATCTTCCGCAGGTGTTTCCCGAAAAGTTGTCGCTGGATACGGTGGACGGCAATGTGCGCTGGACGCGCAAGCCGGAGGGATTGCTCGTTCAAATCGGCGCCCTTCATTTTTCCAATGCCGATGCCGAAGGTGTCGTCAACGGTACATGGCAGGCCAACGGCGGCGCCGGTATCGCCGACCTCACCGCGCAGCTACAGCGTGCCGCCGCCATCGGCGTACACCGCTACATCCCGCATGTGGCCGGAGAAGATGTGCGGGACTGGCTGCGCGAGAGCCTCAAAGACGGCGCGGCGGATCGCGCCCAAATGGTTTTGAAGGGCGATCTGGACCATTTTCCGTTTTCAGATGACAAGCATGGCAACTTCACGGTGGACGCCCATGCCTCCAATGTGCGAATGGTGTACGACCCGGAATGGCCGGCGATCGACGGGATTGATGGCGATCTTCGCTTTGAAGGCGAGCGCATGACCGTTGTAGCCAGGCGCGGTTCCATTTTTGGTGCGGCGATTGGCCCGGCGCAGGCAGTCATTCCCGACCTTGGCGCCGACCACCCGCATGTGCTGATCGACGGTTCGGCCAGCGGCCCGATGGAGACATACTTGCGTTTTCTTGAGGAAAGCCCGGTCGGCGGCTGGCTCGATCACATGTTGAAGGGGACGCGGGCGACAGGCAACGGCACACTGACGCTGAAACTCGATATTCCGTTGAATGGCGACGAAACGAGCAAAGTCAACGGCAATTTCAAGCTTTCCGGCAACACCGTCGATATTCCGGGGGTGCCGTTGCTGACTCAGGCGCAGGGCGCCGTGGGTTTTACCGAGCACGACGTTAAAGCCGACGCCTTGCGATTTGAGGCGCTGGGCGGGCTGGGAATGGTGGCGCTGACATCGAAAAACGGCGGCATCGCGTTGACGGGGCAGGGAACGGCGGATCTTTCGGTGTTGCGCGTACGCTACGCGGCACCGCTGCTCGATCGCCTGTCGGGCACGACATCCTGGCAGTTGACTCTCAATACCGATGGCGGCAAGAAAGGATTGCATTGGACGCTGACATCGCCGCTGACCGGCGTTACGGTTGATTTGCCCGAACCGTTGGGGAAGGCGGCGAATGTTACCGTGCCGTTGCGCATAGCGCACGATACGCTGACGGCATCAGGAAAAGAAGAAGAACGCTGGCAGTTCGATTACCCCTCTCCGGACGGGCCGCTGACAGTGGTCGCCAAACGTGTTCCTAGCGGCACGGGATGGAAAATGGAGCGCGCGCTGGTCAACATCGGCGAAACAAAAAGCTCAATGGCTCTGGCGTTGCCTTCGGTGCCGGGGGTGTCCATGCGCGGCACTCTGGCGCGGCTCGATATCGAACCCTGGTACAGGTTGTATCAATCTTTTTCAAACGGTGAGCAAGCGGGCGCCTTGGCGTTCGGCAGCGTCGCCGTCAACATCGGAACGTTGAACGCGCTGGGGCGGCAGTTGCATGATGTGCGGCTTTCGGTGCGTGAAGAGGCGGACATCCTGGGTGTTGACCTTGTCAGCCGCGAGGCGGAAGGGCGCATGACTTGGGAACACGCCAGCGCCAACGCCAACGGTGCGGTGAACGGCCGCCTGAAGGGAGCGTTCACCCGATTGACGCTTCTTGAGCCCGGGGAGTTGTCGCCGTGGAACGCGCGCTTCATCGAAGAGGTTTCCGGCGAAAAAAGCAACGGCGGGAAGAAAACCAATATCACCGTGACGCCCGGCAGCGCCAACCCGTGGCCGGCAATCGATTTCAAGAGCGACCACTTTTTTCACAAAGAAAAAGATTTGGGCGTTTTCTCGATCCAAGCGGAGCCGCAGGGAACCGACTGGCATATGAAAAAGATTGCGCTGTCCAATTCTGACGGTGTTATCACGGCAAACGGTTGGTGGCGTACTTCCCGACAGACGCAGCGCACGGAGATCCATGTCGAAACACAGGTCAACGATGCCGAAAAATTCCTGGCGCGTTTTGGGGTGCCGAAAAGCGTGGTGGCTTCCGATGTGCGGTTGACCGGAACGCTCTCTTGGGCCGATGCGCCGAGCGATTTCGTCACCGATTCGCTTGACGGTCATTTGACGCTGGATGTCGGCAGAGGCCATTTTTCCCAAATGGAACCGGGGATTGGCCGCCTATTGGGCGTGTTGTCGTTACAGGCATTGCCGCGCCGGATCACGCTCGATTTTCGTGACGTGTTCAGCGAGGGTTTCGCCTTCGATTCAATCACCGGAACCACCGAGATCGACGATGGCATTTTAAGCACCTCCGATTTATTGATGAGAGGCGCTTCTGCCAAAGTGAAGCTTTCCGGCACGGTTGATTTGAACAAGGAAGCGCAGAATTTGAACGTACACGTCCAGCCCAGCCTGACCGACAGCCTGTCGGTAGGAGCGGCGGGAGCGTCGGTGTTGCTGCTGGCCAATCCGGTCGGGGCGGCCGCCGTCGGCATCGGGGCTTTGGTCGGCCAAATCGTGCTTGGCAATCCTTTTGAGAAAATTTTCAGCTACGAATATACTGTCAAGGGCTCATGGAGCGATCCGGTCGTCGAGAAAAAAACGCGCGAAGGATTGCGGCTTCCTCCATCGGAGGGCGCGCTTGACGGCGCATCGACCGCTAAAGAAGAGGAGCACTAAACACATCTCAAAATATTTAAGGAATCCGACATCAAGAAAACGTCATTCCCGCGGAAACCAAAATGACGAAGTAGCCAAACGAATGCTTATAGAGGCTCAGTAAATTTGAGATAGGTTCTGCCCCTCCTTAGGAGAAATCGCCATGCGCGATATGAATGTTGCAGCGGTGCAAATGGTGTCCGGCCCCGAGGTCGAAGCGAATCTTGCCGCAGCGCGGCGCCTGATCGAAGAGGCCGCTGCCGAGGGCGCCGAACTGGTGTTGTTGCCCGAATATTTCGGAACATTGGGCGCATCGTTATCGGCGCGACAGGCCGCTTATGAAGACGACGGTGACGGCGCGCAGCAGCGGTTTCTTTCGGAAATGGCGCGAACGCACCGCATGTATTTGATCGGCGGTTGCGTTCCGATAAGAGGTTGTGTTTCCGGAGAAGAGGGCGCGCAACGCGCCAGAAGCGCCTGCCTTGTCTATGGGCCAGATGGCGAACGTGTCGCGCGCTACGACAAAATTCACCTCTTTCAATTCGCTTACGGCGAAGAATCGTACGATGAAGCGCAGTTGATCGAGGCCGGCGATGCGCCGGTAACGTTTGAGGCGCCGTGCGGTCGCGTTGCGTTGTCGATTTGTTACGACATGCGTTTCCCGGAGCTCTATCGAGGCTTGGGCGAAGTCGCGCTGACCGTCGTCCCTGCGGCCTTCACCGCAGTGACGGGGCGCGCGCACTGGGAAGTCCTGTTGCGCGCCCGCGCCATTGAAAACCAATGCTACGTTCTTGCCGCCGGTCAAGGCGGCACTCACCCGAACGGGCGTGAAACCTACGGACATTCAATGCTGATCGATCCCTGGGGCGACATCGTTTCCTGCTTGCCGCACGGCGAAGGTGTCGTGACCGGAGCGGTCGATCTGGCGCGAATCGAAAAAATACGGGGCTGGTTGCCGGCATTACGGCATCGGCGGCTGTAGAGATAGAATCGCGCAGGGCGGACGAGGTCGAAGGCCGTTGCCCACCACAACCGCCATGTGCGTCATCGTTGGGAGGAAGGTATGTTGGCTCGGGCAGGGCGTTTTCTCTGGAAGACCGTGAAATGGACGGTTCTCATCGTGGTGGCGCTTTTTGCGTTGCTGGTATTGATCAACTGGCGCGATGAGGAGCTGAGCGACGAAGCCCGTGCGCTACTCGAAACGAAGCCGTCCGAAGTGCCGGACAACGAGAACATTTTCGTGGCGATGGTGGGCTTTTATGCGCCGGAAGAAAGCGATATTTTCGAGGCGGGCCGAAAGCGTATTGAGGGAATCGAAAAAGAAGATCCTACCGGAATGGGGGCGCCGTTAAGATGGCTTAAAGAACAAGAAGGAAAAGAAGAATTGCGTTGGCAGAGAGCAGAGCCGAGTTTTGACTGCTGGTACAAAAGGGGAACAGCTTTTTTGGGATGCATTTATTCCCAGAAAGAGCTCCTCGAAAAAACATTAACGGCGAATGGAGCCCTGATTCAACGTTATCGCCTTTTACAAGAGTTACCCTACTATGCGGCTCCTCCGAACTGTAATCCTTTTTTTATTCCGTCGTACGGGTTGTTATCAGAGATACGCGGGACGCTGGTGGCACAGGCCGTGTTGGAGATAGAGGCCGGAAACGCAGGAGAGGGGTTAATGTTTTTCAATCAAGGCTCGACTTTTTTGCGACGGAATCTCGAAGGAAAGAGCTGTCTTCTCGATAGCGCGATCGCGGCGGCTCAAATGATGAAGGAGGTCTATCAAATAAGCTTCTTGTTGTCGTCGTCGTCAGCAGATATCGAGAAGCATGCGTCGGAATGGCGAGGGTTGCTAACGCCGCTATCGCCTGAGCAAGTCAGTATGCGTCCGGCGATTGAAGGGGAAATCAGGTTTATGTATAACGCTCTTCCGGCGCTTAAGAAATGGGTGTCGTATCAGGAGGCAACGGAACAAACATTTCGCATTTGTTGGGGGTGGGGGAAATGGGGCGAATGGGAAGAATGTTCTGCGTGGCAATGGTGGCTGGAGCAAAACGCAAGCAATCTTTTTTTTCATCCCAATGCGACATTCAACTACGGAGTTCCTTTTTTCAAGGCGCGGCTTAAATTGGCCGAGCTTCCTTGGAGGGACTATATTGAGCAACGCGATGAAACGCTGGCATCTTTGGCCGAGCGATCCAATCCGAGGATGGATTGGATTTACAATCCTTTGGGGAAAAATCAATCTCGTTACCACCATCTTTGGGATGAATATGTGGGAAGGCTCCACGACCTCGACACTTATTTGAGGTTGGTGCGATTACAGTTGGAGTTGCGACTGACAAAACTTCCGTCGGAAGAGATTCCGGCGTTTATTGCACAATTGGACGAAGCATATTGCGCACCGTGTTCCGATTTTTCATGGGACGCTGGAACGCGGATGCTCTCGTTCCAGCCTTACGTCGAAAACTGGATTACGCGCCACGCTTCCGCGTCGGTTTATGTGCCGGAAATGAGCGCGGGAAAAAACTAGGCCCAATCTCAAAATCATTGTAACGCCACAAGCGTTCGTTTCGTTGCTCAGTCATCCCAGCGTAAGCGGGAATCCAGGCGCGCTTTCTCTGGATTCCGGCTTTCGCCGGAATGACGATATCCTCTCCCTTGCTCCCTTTCTCGCAAGCGGGAGAGGGAAGGAACGTCAGCCGCTCGACTTGCAGACCTCAACAAGTTTGTCGGTGGCTTTGAGGCCGCTGCCGGTCAATTCGACGACGACTGTATCGCCGGAGCCGAGGTCGCCCTGCGCGCGGAGCTTGGTGAGCGCGGCGGGGGCAACGGCGGATGTCGGCTCGATGTAAAGTCCGGCCGCTGCCGCAGTTTTCAGGCCGTCAAGAATTTCGTGTTCTTCGACGGTGACAAACAAGCCGTTTGTTTCGCGTATGGCAGCGAGAACGGCGCGTCCTCTGATCGGCGTCGCCGAGGCGATGCCTTCGGCGATTGAGACTTCCTTGTTGACGGGAACCGGATCGTTCATCCACTGCTGCCAGGCACGGGCCAGCGGCGCGCAGCGGGCGGCCTGGACGGCGATGATGCGCGGCAACCGGTCGATCATGCCGGCGTTGCGCAATTCGCTGAAACCGGTATGGCATCCCAGTACCAGCGAACCGTTGCCGGCCGGAACGATGACAGCGTCGGGAACCTGAAAATCCAGTTGTTCCCAGAGTTCGAAAGCCAGCGTTTTGACGCCGTGGATGAAGTACGGCGACCAATTGTGACTGGCGTAAAAAGTATTTTGCGTGGCAGCGAGTGCCGCAGCGGTGGCGTCTTCCCGGGTTCCCGGAACTTTGTTGAGCGCAGCGCCGTACAGGGCGATTTGCATCGCTTTGCCGGCCGAGGTATAGGCGGGAATGAAAATGCGGGCATCGATACCGGCGCGGGCGCTGTACGCGGCGACGGAAGCGCCGGCATTGCCGGAGGAATCTTCGATGATTTCGGTCAACCCCCAACGTTTGAGTTGCGAGATCATCATCGTGCTGCCGCGGTCTTTGTAAGAGCCGGTCGGCATCATGAAGTCGAGCTTGAAATGAGCGTCCCCCCAAGAACCGGCAAGCGGCAGAAGCGGCGTCAGCCCTTCGCCGAGACTGACGGCGTCGGCAACAGGCACCGGCAGCGCCTCGGCATAGCGCCACAAAGTCGGAGCGCGTTCCCGTAGCGCGGCGATGTCGAAGTGCGCGGCGCTTTCCAGCGTCAATGTGCCACCGCAGTCGCAACGCCAGCGCGGGGTTTCGGTGGAAAAAGAAGCGGCGCAGTGTTCACAGAGGAGCATGAGCGTTTCTCCGGATTTGAGAGAGACTCAACGCCTCAGCGCCAGCAGGAGTACGCCGGCGCCGACCATCAGAATGCCCGTCCATTCGCGGACCGAAGGCCGTTCATCGAGAAAAAGAAACGCGAAGACGGCAACCAGCAGGAGACTGAGCTTATCAACCGGCGCGACCTTGGAAACTTCGCCGAGTTTGAGCGCGCGGAAATAACACACCCACGAAGCGCCGGTTGCCAGCCCCGACAACACCAGAAAGCCCCAGGCGCGGGGCGGCAACTCGAGCGGAGAGCGCCATTTGCCGGCGAAATAAACGAAGCCGGCGAGCACAACGAGAATCACCACGGTGCGAATCAACGTGGCCAAATCGGAATCGATGTTTTCGACGCCGGCTTTGGCGAAAATGGCGGTTAGCGCCGCGAAAACGGCGGACAACAAAGCCCAGAAAACCCAGTTTGACGCCAGCGACACAACGACCTCCTGAGAGCGTGAGGGTCTTACATTAGCGCGTTTTGGGTTCCGGGTACAGAGGAGGCAGAAAATCCATGCGCCTTAAAAAAACAGCTCTCGGAGGCAAAGCCAAGAGCTGTTTTCGGGAAGAACAGAAAAGTTATTCGATCCTGGTGATGGTAACAGTGCGGCTTGAATTTTCGACGTTGTATTCAAACTGCGCTTTTGTGGCCGATGTAAACGTCAGCTTGGCCGTTCCCACTTTGACATAGGAGACTCTGCTGTTGTTGTAGGGCAGCACACCCCAGGACGGTCCCGTATAGCGGTAAACATCGGCGGAAAACACGTCGTTGGCCGACCAAACGTCACCTTGGAAGATGTACCAGGAGGCTTTGCCGGAACTGTCGTAGGTGTACCAAGGGATAAAGATATAACGAGAATTGGTGAAGTTCATCAGGACGGTCAGTCCCCAGTTGTCCTCGCTGGGGTTGTACCACGGCCCGGTGTATTGCCGGGTGGGGCCGTAGGTGGCGGAGGCCGGGCTCAGGTATTGCTTGATGTCGTCCCAGACCAGATTGAGGCTGGAATAACAATCGGCGTTGCCGTTGTTGACGGGGCGGTTTGTGTTTGCGCAGGAAGCGGCGCCACCCTGGAGACCGCCCCGCAAATAGTATTTACCGCTCGACAACGTGAACAATCCGGAACCGCTGCTGCCGCCCTCGGTTGTTCCTTCCGACCAACTGACCAGAGACAGGGAGGCATTATCCAAGCCGGGCTCAGGGGAGAAAACCGTGGCGCAGGTTCTTCCCTCGCCCTTGCCGACGCTGACTTTTTTGTAATCCCCGCTGGGATGATGGATGCCGATGATGGCGCCGCTGGAAAAGCGGGTGGTAGCATCCCAGCCAGCCAGCCAAACACCGGAAGGCGGGGTGTTGTTGAGGCGAAGCAGCAAGGTATCGGTAAGGGCTTTGGCATGCAGAAGTTGCGCGCCGCCGGTCAATTGGCGGTAGTTGGAATTCTGAGAAGAACTGTTGCAACTGGCAGCTTCATAGAACCAATGCGTAGTAAGCGTATTCGCTACGGTCTGGGTGCTGATGCAATGCGCCGCGCTCCAGAAATAAGGGACTTGCGAGCTGCCGCTAGTGTTCAACAGGGTTCCCGAGCAAGTGTAAGAACCGCCCGGTCGTGAGAAAACCATCCGGGCGACGGCCTTGGCGGTGTTCTGGAACTCGGTACCGAGAGAACTGGCTTTGCAGGCGACGTCGATATTGCATGATCCGGACGCTTTGGTAACGAGGGTCGCGTCAAAACCGTCCTGCGCCGAGGTAAAAAGATGCGAAACGGCATTCAGGCGAATTTTGACGTCTTCAGTGTTGACGGTCAAAGGAACGAAAATTTCGATGTTCTGGGTTTCGCCGTCGGTGACCGGCGTCCAGTAAACCTTGCTGTCATCGCGCAAGGCGTTGGCCTCATTGCCGCTGATCACGCCGAAGATTCTGTCCGGCGCGGCGGAACCGGAGAAGCGCAATTCGGCGCTGTCGGGCAGCGCGCGAAGCTGCAACGCCACCCGCAGCCCTCTGGCTTCGGGGGAGGTTACCGCCAGTCGGGCGATGTGCCCATCGCCGACGTTTTGCCAGTTCAACGCAGAGGGTGCGCCATCGCCGATTTCGGTATCGGCGTTGCGGTTGACGCCGATTTTGAGCGCTTTGGTTTGAAAGCGGTTATTCAAATCCGGGCTGTTTTCTTCCTGTAACGCCTTCAGCGCCGATTGGGGCAACGGCATGAAAGTGACGGCAGTCGTGCCGCGGGTATCCGGTGCGGAGCGCCAGAAAACCGCCTCCTCGGCTTTGGTCGAAATGACCGGCGCACCTTCGACGCGCAGTATCTCGGCGGAAAACGCAACGGGCGCGAGGAACATCAGCGCTGCAGCAAGCAGACTTATTGCGCTGGGATAAAACGAACGGCGGAAAGTTTTCACGAGAACTCCCTTCTTCGGTAAGACGCTTGAACGGAAACGGATAGAGTAAAAGAAAGACGGAAAGAGAACAAGAGGATAAGCTTGTTTCAGGAAGATTGCCATCGTGAAAAATGGTGCCGGACTGTACGGCGGCGCGCGTTTTGTCCCCCGTTTGCGGTAGTTTTGTCCCTGCGTACAGGCGTCATGAGGGACAAAACACCTGCAAAATTCGCCTCAATTCGAGATCAGCAACTCACCGAATGTCTTGTCGTTCCCGCTGCCGACGCTGTAGCGCAGCTTTACCGGCGTGATTTTAAACGCGGCGAATATCCTCCGCACCTCGGCATGGTCATTCAATGACAGGATAAACTTGCCGCTGATACCTGCCAACAACTCCGCCAGACGCTCAAAATCAGCGCGTTCAAAAAGCCCTTTGCCGTAGTAATCCTCGCACCGATAGTATGGTGGGTCAACGTAAAACAGCGTGGTTTTGCGGTCGTAGCGCTCTATAAAATCGCCATACGGCAGGCATTCGATTGTAACGGACGCAAGCCTTTCATGAACATCATCCAGCATCGGGATCAGCTTCGTGATATTGAACCCTCCAGGCCTCTCCAGATGCACGCCGAAGGTTTGCCCGTCTCGCTTGCCTCCGTAGCACACCTTTTGCAGATATAGAAACCGTGCGCTGCGCTCCAAGTCAGTGAGCGTGTCGGGAGGCGTTTTGAGCAGCCTATCGAAATCAGCGCGGGTCGTGATCTGGTAGCGCAACATCTCCAGAAAGGGCGTGTAATGCCTCTGGAGTACACGAAAGAACGTGGCCACATCCTTTGAATAGTCGTTGATTACCTCACACTTCGCCCGACTCGGGCGGCGCAGAAATACGCCACCCATGCCGACAAACGGCTCGGCGTAGGTTTGATGCGGTACTTCTTGGATCATGTCGATGATTTTCGCTGCCAGACGTGATTTGCCGCCAACATAGGGTGCTACGGGTAACACGGGTTTGATCTGTTTATGCATATTTGCAAGCCTCTCTGCTTAGAGCGTTTAAAAATCTGGTAGGCTTTGCCCGCTGATAGCTATCGGCAGGGGCTTTGCCCGGCTTGCAGGTATCATCTGCATTCTGGGGGCGGCGCGTGATGTTGATGCATCATGCGCCGTCGCCCCTCTATTACGCCACCCCCGGCCATCCTTGCCGCCAGTCGTAGGTCAGCATCGTGCCTTTGTCGGTCATGGCATCGAGCGCGTCGCGGTGCGTTTTGCTTGCCGCCTGGACGGCCAGCATGTACTCAAGGTACGGCTTATGTTTTACGAGTACGGTGCTGGCCAAAAGACGAAGCGCCGCCACCTGTAACGTAGCAGTGCCATTGGGCATTTCTGATTCGACTTCAGCGCACAGTGTCGGGGCATACTTTTTCAGGGTTGCAAAGGAGCTGCTGCCCTGCGTTTCAATAGCGCGCGCCTCTGATGCTTTTGTGTACCACCCGGCAACTTCTGCCTGTGATTCTCCGCGCGTATAGAGGTTGCGCAGCGACGTCGCGTGGTCTTTGATCTGCCCTTTGATCGTGTCGCGAAGATCATCGACTGACGTATCGGCGGCAAGCGATACCGGAGGCGCGACGGCAGCACCTTTTGAGAGGGCATCCAGATAGATGCTGTGCCATTCCGCGTCAGAGCGCCGGATGATGCGGTTAAGCTGCCCATCGAAAACGCCGCCTTCTGCCAAGGCTATGAAGCGGTGTGTGCTCACGATGCGGTCTCCATTTTTATCACGATAGCGCCATTGCGGCCGTTGTTCATCGCATACGCAGAAGATGAACCTGTTGCATTGGTGACAAAACCACCCATCCCAGCACGATTAAACGCAAAAAGTGGTGTCGCAGCAATTTGTTGGTTTGTGGAATTTGATGTTGTTGTCAACCCTGCTACGCCATGAAAATAACGAACGTTATCTACGGTTAATGTATTAAAAGCTGCTCCAACACTGCTGAAGACAACGTCACTAGCGACGATAAATAATTGGCCGCCTTGACCACCGCCCGCTGTAGGTGCCTGGCTTGATGGATATTGACCGTATGCCTGACCGCCTCCCCTACAAGTAAAATCAAGAAACGATGTTTCTCCACCCGCGACAGAATACGTGTAACCGGAAAATGTAGAGGTCACTCTGATGCTTTCGCCGCCAAGACCGATCACATAAGGAATGACTTGCCCCGGTGTCACCTTGATATCGACGTCAACAATACTTGCGCCGCTTCCGCCGTTTCCTATAGCAACGGCCGATGAGCCACCGTAAATATAAACGCAACCACTGCCAGCGCCGCACACTGACAGGTTAAGTGAGTAAACGTCATCTGGAACAATAAAATTCCCAGAGCCGGGTGTGTCCAAAACGATGATTTTTTGCGGTGTTGCGCGTGTTTTTACTAATGCGGAGAGTGCGGCAAATGCCGCTTGCGAATCAGTAAGTGATAACCTGCTGCTGATCGGTGAGTCAAGATTATCCAGCTTCGCCGCGCGCGGATTTTTGATCAGCGCATTCCAAAGCTGGAACAGCCGGTTTTCTGTATCTGGTGAAAATAACATTTCCGTCTCCTGTTATGCGTAAGTCCACACCGACGACACAAGGTTGCCGCCAGCGTCGTAAGTGAAAGTTAATGTGCCGACCTGCGCCCACGTTGCGGCGCTGCCGTCGCCGGTATAGTCTTCTGAATAGTAGAGCACG
Source organism: Burkholderiales bacterium (assembly GCA_031260355.1). Lineage (GTDB taxonomy): Bacteria > Pseudomonadota > Gammaproteobacteria > Burkholderiales > Casimicrobiaceae > UBA931. Next base: position 6,753 of record JAIRJZ010000012.1, on the reverse strand, counting down.
GCGGATTGGCACAGCCCTTCGGCTGGGCCGGACGGGTAGTACGTCCAATCAACCCGCGCTGCCACGGGATCGTCGGCGTTGGTTGCAATTCCACGCGTAGCGCGGCCTTCGCCATCGCGCGTGATCGTCGGGCCGTGCCATCCGATGCCGCCATACAGCGCAGCGTTGAGATACATTGCGATCTGGTTGTCGCGGATGCCGTCGATTGCATCCTGCCGTGTCTGTGTGATCGCGGGTGTATAAACTTTGAATCGTGTAAAAGGTCTGGTTGCCATGGTTAAAGCCTTATAGTGTTTAAACGCCTCTGAACGTCCACTTGACACGCCCGGTAATGCGCTCGCCGTATTGATCGCGCAAATAAACGTCAAAGCGCACAGTGCCGTCTGCGTTGATAATGATCGAGTCGCGTTCTGGCGTATAGTTCTCGGTGCCGAGATACTCAAGATCAATGGGGTTATTGCCAAGGAAACCTTTATATCGACCTGTGGTGCGTGCCGTATAAATTCCGGTGCTGCCGACAAGTATTTCGCCGGTTTCTACTCGCGGGATGGCGGCGAGCGACAGCACCGGTTTACCGGTCAAGGTGTACGATCCAGCACTGGTGATGCGAAGCCGCGCAAATCGCGCCGGGCGTGATGCCGTCGCACTGTTGCTGGTGCCGTGAAATTGCTCCCAGTCGGTTGTGTTGTTTGATAGCTCAATGGTCAGCGTGGCATTACCGTCATGATCGGCGGTTGACGCGGTGGCTGTCCATGTCCCGCCGACAACCGTACCGACGTCGTACAACTGGCTGACAAGCTCGCTGGTGCCGGTATCGTGCGGCAGCGCTGCCACCACGCCAGACAGGTCTTCAAGCGTGCCGGTGGTTGGATCGGCGTCTATGTGGCCGAAATTGATGCTTTCTCCACGATCCGACGTCCATCGCGTATCAGGATCGGCAAGCACCTCCCAAGCCGTTGCATTCGTTGTTTGCACGATAGCCATAGCGAACGTGTCAACGAAGCGCGCGTCATCATCGAGTTGAACAACCAACGCAACAGCCCGCGGGTTGATCGAATAATTGCCTACGCTGTCTTTCGCTTTCACCGAATAAATATAGGCAGCGGGCGGCTGCAATGGCAGCGCGGCTCTTGTATCAACAGGAGACGCCATCACATCGGCAGCATCCCAAAGCGCACACAAATCTTCCGGTGTTGCTGTATTCAGGTCGATGCCCGGATCAACGATGCGCCGTACCTCATAGGTGATCGCGTCGATGTCGTGTGCTGGCGTCCACGCAAGATGCACCGTGCCATTAATATCCAGCACCTCTGTGAATCGCTCAACATCGCTGGGCGGCAGGTATTTGCCCTGTGCTGTGATCGACACCGTTTCCCATGCGCTCAAAAACGTTCTTATTTTTGAGCGCACGCGGATGATGTACTCTTCGCCTTCGATAACGGGTGCCGAGATATACGACTCAATCGGCACTGTGGTCATATCAAGCACCGTACCGCCTTGCGAAAACTCGACGACAAACTCAAGTCTGTACGCCCATTCCGGCCGCGTCCAAGTGATAAAAAGCGCCGATGTCCATACACCGCCGATTTGCGTCAGCCGCTCAACAACGGACAAGTCTTCAACGGGAGGTGGATGCGACGGGTCGGGGAGTGTTGTGTCCGGGAACGTCGGAGGTAGCGTCACATCGTCGCTATAGACCTCCGGTTGGTATTCGACGCCATTGATCCGGTACTTTCCCAGGCTGATCGGCGTGGGGTTTGCCGTCAATCGAAATGGTTTTCCTCCCGGGAACACCGGGTGCGGGATATCGACGATATCTCCAGCTTCCAGCACCAACCCGATATCGCGGATGTCTGCGGTGATTTCGAGATTGCCGTGTTGCAGCTTCAAAAGGCGCTCTGTTGCCGTGCGCAGCGCCTCTTGATATGTGTCGATGCCCTGCATGTACACCGTGCTTTCCGACCAGCGCGTAATCCCTTCTTTGGTGCCGGGCATATAAGCATAGGCATCACGGTCACGCCACGGCTTGTTCGTTTTATCGGTGTACACAATACGCATCACGGTCGGCGATTTATCGACGCCGCGCCGGGTGAGCTGCGGGTTGCTGACTAAACCTTTTTCTGTCGTATTGTCGAATTTGTACGCAACGTCGCCCGGACGGTCAGGGATGAGTTTCACGATGCCGTTACTCATCACGACGTTACAATGCGCGTAAGAGCGCAGCGTCTCGATCAACTGGCCGACTGCCTGCCGGTCAATAATCGCCCAGTTGACCGTCCAGCGTTTAAACTGATTCGGCGATGTCCCGACCATCTCATCACAATAATCGGCGGCTTCTTGAACACTTTCCCAATCCAGCGTTTTGCCCCACCCATAGGTTTTATTGGATAGAAAGTTGGCAAGCGCCAGCGCTGCGTTAATTGACCATTTCCATGTTGATGGGTCTGCGATGCTTTGACTTGGGTCGCGCGGGTCGTACAAACGCATGCCGCGCACAACAGCCGTCCAAGTGCCGGGATCGACGTCGGCGGTCGATGCGATTTCAAAGACGCTGTAGCAGCGGCGCGGGAATGTGTACGTAAACGAGCCACCGTACACCGCTTCATAGGCTGTTTTCAGGCGGGCATCGACGGCTGTCTGCGATCCGTCGTAATGCCTCATCGTAACCCCCGTCAATGCTTTGCCGTTGCTATCCTCGACGGCCTGCACGCCAATACACGGGCCAAGCGCCCACAGAACGATTAAATACATCGTGTTCTGGTAGGCTATCGCATCATAGTATTTTGCTGCGACAATATCCTCGCCATACACCAGCGGCACCGTTTTACCGAGGGCGGCAATGCTTTGTAATGTCCATTCGCGCGAATGGTTGGCGCGGGATGCATTGATCGTTCCAGCGCCTGCAACACCCAACCCGGTGGGGAACGTTGCAGGTGGAATGATGTAGCTGCTGGTACCGCCTGTCTCACGGCCTCCACCCCTTGTCGCGCCGCTGGCGACTTCAAAAGGCGTTGGCGTCCGCACGCCGGTTGGATCGGTGACGACTGTTCTGGTGCCACTACCACCCGGATTGGCAATTTCCCAAGATGTTGGCGTCCTAGTTTCACGTAGCCCCATCTTACAACTCCACCAGATCAACCGTGTACGTGCGCAGAATTTCCGCTTCGGTTGCCCACGCCCAGATCGGCTTCTTCAGAAATTTCCACGTGCGCAGACGGCCATCAAAAAACCACTCGAAGGACGTGTACCTATTGGCCTCGTAAAACTCTTGCAGTACCGTCCAGCGCTCCTGATTCAAATAGGAATGCACGATACGGTAATCGTATTTCTCATTCTGGTGCGCCAGCGTTAAAACCGGCGAGCCGTCCACGGTCTGGCCGATCATGCGGCCATCGCGGATGTTCGTAATCCGGCTGCTGACGTCTCTCGGAAGATCAGGATAGACAGGCAAACTCATAGCGGACTCCCGACCAGCGTTATTTGACCGTTGCTGATGCTGATGGTCGCGCCCGGCGCTAAGGCGCGCGGGTACTCATCGGTTGACACCCGCTCACGCGGTGCAAAAAGATGCGCACCATCATCCGGTACAATGGTGACGACAACGGTGCTGCCTTTTTCTTTCTCGTTGGTGGTTGTGGTATCGGCAAAGGCGTCCAGAATTAAAACGGGTTCGACCCCGCCGCTCAAATCTGGCACATACCAAATCTTGATCGGCGCGCCGACAATACCGGAACGGAACATTGTGGCAAGCACCGAATAATCGGGGTCGGCAATCTCAATGCTGCCGCCCGGTGCCCAAGGCGCTGTCTCCTGCATCGAGATATTGAAGATCATGCCTTTTGTCCACAGCTCATCCTGCCAGACCACATCGCCCCACGAACACATGCGCACCGGTACCTCGGTTTCGATCAGCACAAAATGCCCGGCATAGGTTGTCAGCGCCTGCAAAACCCCCCAGAGGTCGTTTAAAGGTTTCATGCCAGCTCTGATGCTCCACTGATCGTGATCAAGCGCGTTTCATTGATAATGCGATCCGGGATTTGCGGAACAAGCATTTCCAGCCGCGCGGCCACCTTGCCCAGCGATGTTGAAGCGCTATCGACACCAACGCGCAGCGCTTCTCCGGCTTTGCCAACATCCTTGCTCAATCCTTCGCCCGCAGCGCCTACCTGCTGGTTAAAATCGGCACTGCTGCTCGATTGTTGTTCCTGCATTTCCTGCAACAACTGCTGGGCGGCGACGAACGCCGTGGAAGGGTCGTTGTTTTCAAGTAGCAGGGGCTTTGTTGCCATGGCGTTTTCGAGGTAGCCAGCGATTTCCCGCATTGACTGTTCCTCGAAGTACGGCTTGTTCCGAAAATCTAGCGGATCAATCGCCGGTTTTGTCATCATGATGTTTTCAATGGCCTCCGGAAGTGGTTTGAGCACGACGTCGGTGATATCTGCACCAAGCTGTCCGGCAACATCGAGAATTGCCTGCGCCAACTTATTACCGGCCTCGGCAATGTTTTCCTGCGCGACATCGACTCCGGTGTACTGATCAATCAGCGCGCCGATTCGATCATCCTTGCTGGCTTGCAATTCGTCCAGCTTCGCCAGATAGGCCGCTCGCTGCGCGTTTTTTTGGCTGTCGTCGAGCATGTTCCACGTCTCGTTCATGTTCGACGTGATGCGGTCGAACAGCTTCTGGATTTCCGCAGGGTCGGTGGCTTCCTGAAATTGAGCGTAGGCGTCGTCCGCTTCCGCTTTTAGTTTGTTGTATTTTGTTTGGTCGTCCAACCCGCCGAACTCTACCGAGCGGCGCAGGTCGTTGATGGTGTTGTCCATCGACTTGGACATCTGCTCAATCGCACCAATGACCGCGTTAAACGCTGGGGCAAGATGCATCAGTTGCAGCGCCATTTCCCTCCCGGCTACAGTGGACATGTCTTGCGCTGCGATCAGGTCTTTGATACCTTGCACCGACGACGGCATCGCAATACCAAGGGAGCTGAACGTGTTGCGCAACGACTCCGCCGCCACGTCGAACTTCTCTTGTTCGGTGGCAAAGATGTCCCAATAGGTTGACATTAACGCGGTCAGCGCATCAGCGCCGCCAGCATCATCAATCAGGTCTTGCCGGTTGTCATAACCCTCAAGGCCGACGCCCGCAAACTTGATGCCGGTGATCCTGCTTAATTGATTCGTCAGCGTAAAGGCGTCCGCAATGCGCGTGATTGCGTCGTAGATTTTCTCGCCTTCGTAAGCCAGCGCCTCAAAATCCTCAACAACAAGATTTGCTGTGCCAAAGGTTCTTTCCTGAATACCCCGAATGTTATCCAAGATGCTAAGTGAACCTAAAATCTTTCCCATCTCTGTGCGGAATTCGTCCGGTTCAAGTTTCTCAAGTTCGCGGACATACTCTCCCCAACCCTCGCGGATCGCTTCAACTGCGGTTATCGCCATGTCACGATAAACGCCGGTCGTCGCTTTATCCCACATTTCGGTCATGTTTTCGTACTTGCCGTCCGTAGTTAGCACGACTCTGAATTTTTGCTCCCAATCATCGCCAAAAACATCGCTAAAATCGCGCCCGAACTCGTTGAGAAGCTTTTCAATTTTCCGTGGAACCTTGCCTATCGTTTGGTTAAGCGCCCGCTGTAGCTCCGGATCAATGTCCGACCATTCCGTCCATCGCCGGTCGCTTCTGAACCATCCACCCTTTTGCTCAATATCCTGAAATTGACGACCCTCAAAGCCGTCAAGGCTTAACATACCTTCGACGCCACCCTCTCTGGCTTGCGGTTTTTTACGACCAAACGCTCTTGTAAATAGCGCCGACCCGGAGAATATTGATGCAATAGCCCCGGCGTATTTGCCGAGTCCGATCGCGTTGGAAATTGAACGCATAATCGAATCGTTGAACATCACGCCGCCTGTTGCCAGACCCCAAGGCGTTCCGATTGTGCTTCTCGTTATGTCATTTTTCTGCCCTCCGGCATCCCAACCTTTAGAGTAGAGATTTCCGTTGATCATCATCATCGCCGCCGCGAACGCCGCCCATGCTTGAGTCGCACTTATACCGCTTGCTGCCGTCGTGCCAGACGCTGCCGCCGCGCCACCTTCTGCTGCCACTGAAACGCCCTGCCAACTGTTGTTTGCCGCAATAAATGCGGCCATTGAGTCGCCGCCAAGCGAACCAACTGCGTTAGCGTAAGCCAGCGTTCCGGGGAAGGCTCCGACCGTTGCGCCGGAACCAAAAAGCGTGAATATTTTGGATCCGAGCATTGATAGCGTTGATGTCAAACTCCCGTTTTCTCCAAACAGTCCGGTCAAGCCTTTCAAAAAAGTGCTGCCTTCTTTACCAAACAGCGATCCAAGGATGCTGTTTCCACCATTGCTGCCGCCAAGTAACGCGCTGACAAAATTCATTCCATCTTGCACCGCGAACTGGACAATCGGTCGAAGTACCAAGGTTTGAAACATGTTTTTTAGCGTATCGCGCAGGTTTTTGCCAAAACCCTTGCCGGACTCAAATCCGCGCATCAGCGCATCAGTGAGAGATTGTTCGATGATTTGCGCCGTCCGTTTTCCTTCCTCGGCAATTTCCTGCAAGTGCCTGGTGTACGCTTCCTTGACTTCGAGCGATTGTGTCAGTGTCAAATACTGTGCAAAAGTGCACCAGGTAGCAAGGAGATTACGGTGCAAAAGTGCACCACTCCTTGCTTAATGTAAGAGACTCCGTATATTTGCGGAGCATACCTGGGATGATTTG
>JAIRJZ010000072.1 GCA_031260355.1 Burkholderiales bacterium | reverse complement strand
CGCTGAGAGCCTTTGTAAGAGCCGTTCTTTACGCAGCTTGCGCTTCCGCAGTGGGTGCATTGCATGAGTATCCCTCCTTTGTTCTAAGGAAGATTGTATCTCCTGCCACACAAAAAATCAATATAAAGTGAACAATCTGCTGCTTGCGGGGGAGGGTTAGGGTGGGGGTGAACGCGGCACAGAAAAGAGGGGGTAATGATTAATACGAAAAAACGCTCTGATTGCCGTTACAACCGATACGGCAAGTTACACAGGCGGCGTGTACCCAGCCGGCTTCTCCGCACCAGCACCGAAAAAATACGCTTCGGTTTGTTGCGCCAGCCAGCGCCGCGCTTCGGGATCGGCCATGGTCAGCCGATGCTCGTTGACCAGCATCGTCTGCTGGCGAACCCACTGTTGCCACGCCTCTTTCGACACGCTCTCAAAAATCCGCTGTCCCAACGCTCCCGGATACGGCGGAAAATCCAGCCCTTCGGCCTCTCGCTCCAACTTTACACAATGCACCAAACGCGCCATCGTTTCGCTCCTTATTAACGCTTCAGCTGTTTCCGTTCCCGGAGACAACCGTCAATCTCACAAATCTTTCCAGTACACCTGCGACTTGCGCTGATAGTTGTACAACGCCTGCTTTTGTTTCGGCAGCCGCGAAACCGGCGCCGGCCGGAAGCCGTGCTCGATGAACCAGTGCGCGGTGCGCGTCGTCAACACGAACAGTTCTTTCAGTCCGAGCTTGCGCGCCCAGCCTTCAATATGCCGCAGCAAGGTCTCGCCGTAACCTTCGCGCTGGAATTCGGGATGCACCGCCAGCGCCGCCATTTCACCGACTTTCTCTTCGAGGAACGGCGATAACGCCGCGCAACCGATAATCAGGTTGTCGTACTCGACGACGATGAAGCGCTCGATCTCGGCCTCCAGCCGTTCACGCGACCGGCGCACCAGAATGCCTTGCGTTTCGAGCGGCTCGATCAACGCCAAGACGCTGCTGATATCGTCGATCGTCGCCGTCCGGAAAATCGCCAGCGGCTGCGGCGCCAGCATCGTTCCCACCCCTTGCCGGGTAAAGAGTTCGAGCAGCAGGGAACCGTCCTTGCGGCTCGACAGAAAATGGGCGCGCGGCACCCCGCCACGACAAGCGTACATGGCCTGCGGCAGATACACCCGGTGCAACGGCGACAGTTTGCCCGGCGTTTTCATCAACTTTTCGGCGTCGCCCATCGAAATGCTGTCGAGCAGTTTGCGCCCCTTGCGGATACCGTCGTCCTCGGACAGAAAGATCAGTTTCATCGCCTCCAGCAACACGGCGACCTTGGCAGCCACTTCTTCGAGCGACAGATTGAAAATCTCGCCGGTCGGCGAATATCCGAGCGGCGAAATCAGTACGATATCGCCGTCGTCGAGCCGTTGCTGAATCGCCTCGCGGTCGATGCGCCGCACTTCACCGGTCAGTTGCATATCGACGCCGTTGATCACGCCCATCGGTTTGGCCATCAGATAATTACCGCTCGACACCCGGTTGCGAGCGCCGGCCATCGGCGAATTGGCCAAACCCAGCGACAGCAACGCTTCGATACGGCTGCGGACTTGCCCCGCCGCCTCCAGCACGCAATCCATCGTATCGGCGTCGGTGATGCGCATGCCCTCACAAAAATGCGCCTCGATGTCCTGCTGTTTCAGAATCTCGTCGATCTGCGGGCGCATTCCATGCACCACCACCAGACGCACACCCAGGCTGTGCAGCAGATTCAAATCGTGAACGATGCCGAGAAACGCCTCGTCGGCCACCACCTCACCGCCCAGCGCGATGACGAACGTATTGTCGCGAAACGCATAGATGTACGGCGCCGCTGCCCGAATTCCTTGTACAAAAGTACGCAACGCTGTCGGCGAAGTAAGTTCGAGAGTGCTCATGGCATTCCAGCAAGTGAATGAAAAATTACGAGAGAATTATAGCTTTGCGCTTCCTGTCAGTTTATATGTTTTGATGAAAACCGGGGATTCCGTCAGCGCCTTTGTCGTTCTGACAACAACCGGGATGCGCCGATTGGCCGTTTCCGGGATAATTCCGGCATGAATTCCTCAACGAACACGATTCTCGACGCCCTGAATGCCGAGCAACGCGCCGCCGTCACGCTGCCGCAAGGCTCGGCGCTGATCCTCGCTGGCGCCGGCAGCGGCAAAACCCGGGTGCTGACTTCCCGCATCGCCTGGTTGCTGGCCAATGGCCAAGCCTCGCCGATGTCGGTTCTCGCCGTGACGTTCACCAACAAAGCAGCGCGCGAAATGCTGACGCGGTTGTCGGTGTTGACGCCGGTTCACACCCGCGGCATGTGGATCGGCACTTTCCACGGGCTGTGCAACCGGATGCTGCGCGCCCACCATCGTGACGCCAACCTTCCGGCGCTGTTTCAAATCATGGACACCGCCGACCAACTGGCGCTGATCAAGCGGCTTTACCGCGCCCACCAGATCGACGACGAACGCTTTCCGCCGAAAGCCTTGCAGTGGTTCATCCAGGGCGCCAAGGAAGAAGGGCTGCGCCCCAACGCCGTCGAGGCCTCTCACGAGCACGCCCGCCGGATGGTCGAACACTACGCGCTCTATGAAGCGCAATGCCAGCGCGAGGGCGTCGTCGATTTCGGCGAGCTGCTGTTGCGCAGCTACGAATTGCTGGAGACACGACCGGCGTTGCGCGATCATTACCGGCAACGTTTCACGCATCTGTTCGTCGATGAATTTCAGGACACCAACGTCTTGCAATACCGCTGGCTGCAACTGCTGGCCGGACCGGAGGCGTCGGTTTTCGCCGTCGGTGACGACGACCAGTCGATCTACGCTTTCCGTGGCGCCAACGTCGGCAACATGCAACGCTTCGAGCGCGATCTTGCGCGTCCCGGACAGCCGGTGCACATCGTCAAGCTCGAACAAAACTACCGCTCGCACGGCCACATTCTCGACGCCGCCAATGCCCTGATCCGTCACAACCGGGCGCGAATGGGAAAAAACCTGTGGACAGAAGCACCGCACGGCGAACGGCTGTCAGTGTTCGTTGCCGGCACCGATTACGAAGAGGCGCAATTCGTTGCCGATACCGCCAGAGAGCAGTCCGAGCAAGGCGTGCCGCTTTCCGACATCGCCGTGCTCTACCGCTCGAACGCGCAGTCGCGCGCGCTCGAACATGCTCTCTTTTCAGCCGGTTTGCCCTACCGGGTTTATGGCGGCCTGCGCTTCTTCGAGCGCGCCGAAATCAAACATGCGCTGGCGTATTTGCGGCTGATCGCCTCCCCCAACGACGATGGCGCGCTGCTGCGCGTCATCAATTTCCCGCCGCGCGGCATCGGTGCGCGCACACTGGAACAGCTACAGGGCAGCGCCCGGACACAAGGCATTTCATTGTGGCAGGCCGCTTGCTCGGGCGCGGTTGGCGGCAAGGCAAACACACATGTCGCCGCCTTCGTTCACCTCATCGAAAAATGCCGCAGCGAAACTGCATCGCTGCTCTTGCCGGAAATCATCGAGCAAATGCTCGAAACTTCCGGCCTCACCGCGCATTACCGGCTGGAGCGAGAGAGCGAAGAGCGGCTGCAAAACCTCGACGAGTTAATTGCCGCAGCGCGTTTGTTTCTTGAAGAGCGCGACACTGGCGCAGAAAGCCCACCCCTTCAGTTTGCCTCCCCTCTCCCTGCCCCCTTTTCAAAGGGGGTGGCCGCCGAAGGCGGACGGGGGTTTGCTGCGGGAGAAGGGGAAAATGATCACGCTCCTCTTCAAGGTGAAAATGTTCCCTCCCCTTCAAGGGGAGGGTTAGGGAGGGGATGGGTTAGTGAGGATGAGGTTCTCGCCCCCCCCTCTCCCCCAACCCCTCTCCCTCAAGGGGAGAGGAGCGCAAACGACCTCCCTCCCCTTCAAGAGCCTGCCCCCGAGGAGATTCTGATCGGGGGGGAGGGTTGGGGTGGGGATGGGGTTTCACCCACAACCGACAACAGCCTCGTCACGCTCACCGCCTTCCTCACCCACGCCGCGCTGGAAGCCGGCGACACCCAAGCCGACGAAGGCCGCCCGGCATTGCAACTGATGACCATGCACGCCGCCAAGGGGTTGGAATTTCACACCGTTTTCATCACCGGCATTGAAGAAGGGCTGTTCCCGCACGAAAACAGCTTGCAGGAAGCCAACGGCCTCGAAGAAGAGCGGCGGTTGATGTACGTCGCGATCACCCGCGCCCGCCGCCGCTTGTATCTGACCTACGCGCAAACCCGCCGATTGCACGGCCAGTCGCGCTACAACCTGCCGTCACGTTTCCTGAACGAATTGCCCGATGAACTGATGCAATGGTTGTCGCCGTCGCCGCTTCGTGAGACTCAGACAAGGTTTCGACAAACCTTTGATGATAACGAGGACAGCGTTTCTTCTCACACGAGCACCCGTAGCCGCTCACGCGTAACGACCACCTCAACAACGACGCGCGGGACCAGCACCGTACCGCGCGTCAATTCGCCCAAACCGATGCCGTCAATCCACACCCGCGCCGGCAATTTCCAAATCGGCCAGAGCGTACACCACGCCAAATTCGGCGCCGGCATGATCATCGACGCCGAAGGCGGCGGCAACGATGCGCGCGTTCAAGTCAACTTCCGCGATCACGGCGAGAAATGGCTGTCGCTGGCGCATACGACGCTAGATGCGTTGTAAACCCCCTCCCCTTCAAGAGCCTGCCCTCGAGGAGATTCTGATCAGGGGTGGGGGTTAGGGTGGGAATGGGGTCTAACTAGCGTTAGAGATGTGGCTTTTGAGAGCGTCTCAACATTTTAGCTCACGCGGAGGCGCGGAAAAAACCACCCTCGCCCGCTTGCAGGAGAGGGGGAAACCGCCATTCGTTATGGGCAAACGGAGCTCTTCACGATTTGATACACAACCCGCCCTTTTTCACCCTTTACATATGTGCAGTTGGTATCCTCGTATTTCTCAGCAACACGCCTCATCAAAGATGCTTTTCTTTGATTTCCTTTATTAACAAATCCCTAGCATCCTCATCAATTGGCATCAAAGTCTGCGCAAACCAAAAATCCCTTTTCGCCGCCCTTCTCATATCAGAAGCAGACATCGGCTTATCCCGAAAAGAAATAAAGTTGTCCAAGCACATGGAATACTCGTAGTCAGGAATTCCATCATATTCTTTTTTTCTAAGGAAACCATCGGCTTCCCCGTAAGCGATTATCCCTTTCTTGTTTTGGTACAAGAAAATCTTATCCCCTTTTTGTAGCCTCTCAATTTCTTCTCTCCACCCTGGATAATATGCAGCGGCTTTCCTCTCCGATAACATATCTTCTGTAACGCTTGGGTCATGACTAGAATTTGTGTTTAGTATGTAGCTATTGCTTTCGTATTCGAGAAACCCTTCCACGGGGGAATACATGTTGAATTCAATATATTTATCCCCGTTAATCTCGAATACCCAATAAACGATAGCGTCAATTTTCAAGCCATTATTTTTCCAGAATATTATTGCCTCTACGGTTTCTTGATCTAACCCATTAACCACAATGAGAAAATTTTGCTGCTTATTAAAACCCTCTTTATTTAACAGCCCCCTCTGCTTAGAAGAAAAATATTTTTCATGATCGTCAAGCAAACAAGAGCTTTTATTCGTTGTGTATTTTTGATACATCTCATTTAGCTCATCGTAGGTGCTGCTCCCGTATAACTGCCCGTATCTCAAAACCTGCAGCAGATTTTCCTTTCCCGCGCTCCATCTTTTTAGTTCAAGTATGTACAAATCTCCATTTTTATCCAAAGCGAGAATATCAGGCTCTTCCTGATATTGTCTCTCGTTAAAAATAGTCATCAACTCTCTTGCAGACAATAAATCGCGAATATGCTTTGACAGCAAGTCTTGTAAATCTCGTTCTTTCCAGCCAATATCTTTCATGCTTGTTTTTTTAACTTTTGAATAATCTTTATTGACACAGTCTAATTTGTACAGCATATATTTCCTTTCTGCTCGAATCGCCTCACACTTCACTAAAAATTAAAGTCGCCTAGTGGTTTTTGTCCCATCCCCCAGAGCTTTTGCTGCTCACAGCCTGAACAACTTCAGCACAGGCTTGCCAACCTCTACCACTTAAGACAACACCAACCACCTCAATCGCCAGCCATAGGCAACGGTTGTCTAATTATAACTATTTTTCACCTGTTATACCTTTCTTTCGGCGGCGGCGCTTCGAGAAGAACCGCCGTCACACCTCAAGAAACCGCAAAACCCGAACAAGCGCAAAGGTATCGAGCGCACAATACTTGAGCAATTGTTTTTGAATTTCGGCCTTGCGCTCGGGCAATGTCCGGCTGTCGATAGCTTCCAGAAAAGCAGTCATCGCCATCCCTCCATCCTGAACACCGTCCAGATCAGTGTAGCTCAAATCCGGAGCAATCGCAGGCAGCACTTTCTTCAAACCCCAACTTCCTTGCTGCGAGGGGTGGTAATAGTGTTCCCTTACGATCGGGAGCAAATCAACAACCCTTTCGTTAATCGCCAGCAATTCGTTGGCGCATCGAGGAAAGCGCTCTGCCAACTCTTTGACAACCCTTTTTTCAAATCCGGCGTTATACGCAAAAACGGTTCCGCTCTTACCGCAGGCGTCAACAAGCGCTTTGGCAAACGCTTCCGACGGATCGTTCCCCGACAAATCGAGAAATTCTCTGTGCGTAAGCGTTCCATCCTCGCCCAAGCGATGAAGGCTGAACTGGAACGGTATCTGCTGATAAGGCTTTGTGCCCAGCCAGATCGGCACAGCTAATTGAGCCGTCTCAAAATCCAGAAAGTGCAGCGGTGGCTTGTGGTGTACCAAATCAGCAGCGCATCTATCCCGATCAAAAAACGTCTCGCCTGAAAGGGTATGCGCCTTCACCCGCTTCTGCTTGTCGTTCAACAGTTCGTCCGGAACCTCGCGCATGTCACAGTTTGGATGCGCGTTCAGAAAATCCTTCACTGCGTTCGTTTGCAGCCTGGGGAGCCATTCGGCCGGGTATTCGGCTTGGGGTTCTTGCCCGCGACAGTAATCTGAGAAACCGCAGTCAAAAGGAGCGGAGCAGTGCGCCCCGGTTTTGATGGTAGGCTCATCTTGCAGGCAAACGATTTTTTGCGCCTCTTTGATCCACTGCTCTACCTCTTCCCCGCGGCTCATGGCTTCTTCGGTAAGGTCTTCTTCATGAAAAAGCCCCTTGTAATCCCCGCCGCCCGGATACACCCAACTGTTGTCAATATAGGCCACCGCGACCGAATCGAGCCGTACTACCGCTGCCAAAGCAATGAAAGTCTGGATCGCTATATCGTCACGCTGATAGTCTTTGACGCTCGTCGTCGACTTGACTTCCACCATCCGCCAAGACCGCGCCGATTCCTCGCCCACGGGCAACATGATATCTGCGAAGGCGAGCGCCCCTTTCGCAGAAAAACCTGCTTCAAAAATGGGTTGAGAAGACTCCAGCAAACTCCGAGTGCGCGCAAACGCTTCGTCAAACCCTTCTGCATGAGGATCGATTAAAACGCCTGTTCCCGCCGGATCGTAAAGCCGTCGCGCCACGGCTCCCACTTCATGCCCCGCCTGAAAACGCGCTTTCGCATCTTCGGAAACGACGCAAAGCTCAGGCCGATGCACTTCCAGCCAAAGGCGCTTGGGACACTGGCGAAATGCAATCAGTTTTGATTTGGAAAGTGCTCTCATTTGTTCCCGTAACCCTTTACCGCCTCTGTCAGCTCTTCGGCAATTCGTCGCCGCAGTTCTTTGGGCGCAACCACGGTGATCCTCGCCGCCTGCGACAATACCCACCACTCCAACTGCCAGCTATCAACAACGGCCGCCGTCAAATTATACTCGCCGTTTACCTGTTTCAACTTCTGATCTTCCGACAACGGCGTTTCGACAAGAATCGCGGCAAGTTCTTCGGAGACTTTTGCCTTGAATATTATTTTCTTGCTTTCGCCGAACTGAAGCGCGCCTTCTTCTATGTAGTGGTCAAGCTTGAATCCTTTCGGTCGCTTGACTGCCTCATCGGTAAATTTCACCTCCCAGACACGGTGCACGGCGTAAAGCCTGACATCGGTGTAATCGAATGCCGTAGCTACGAGATACGTCACGGAACCGCGCTGCACCAGCCCCAACGGATGGAGTCTCAACGCGCTTTTCTTTTTCTCGCCGAGCTTCAAATACTCCACTTCGATCTGTTTGTCGGAAAGCAGCGCATTTTGAACGGCCTCGAGAATGCCTTCCTTGATTTCCGGCGGCAAGAGCGATAAGGCCGGAGGAACGTAGCGCACTTTTTCCACCCATCGCGCGTTGGGGTTTTCTTTGGCCAGTGCTGACAGCTTGTCCTGTGCTTTCCGAAACCGAATATCGAGAACGTCGAGAATCGCCGACGGCAACAAAGGTCGCAACAATTCTTCGAGCAACTTGAACGAAACCGCGTCCGTGATGCTCAACGCCGGCAAGGTCAGGCTTTCTTTCGGCATCCAGTGCCAACCGTAGGGCGTACTTTTATTGTTACAGATGATGCCGAACAGCCCGGAAAGATCATTGAGATCGCGCTCGACCGTGCGTTTGGTCACTTCAAACCCAAGCGCTTTTAACTGCTCGGCGATTTCTCTGGCGGTTAACCCAGGGCCTTTGCCGGGGAGTATTTTCAAGAGCTCCCATTGACGGGCCAGGGCTTGATGATTCGCAGCTTTTGGCATGATTTTTCCTCGGGAATTTTACCGGTCAACCTCGATCAACGATGTAAGAATAATCCCTCTATTAACAAAGTCAAACGGTTTCGCTTCATAGCCAATAACAGTCAAGCAAATCCGATAGCCGACCTGAAATCCTCTTTGATCCGACATTCCTCTTCGAGCTTTCCGACTATCTCCTCCACCGACTTGAACGGTTGGAAGCGGTGCCGTCGCGCCACTGTCGCAAAATCCCCCGGCGTTAATACCGCAAGCCTCTCTATGTGTGCAAAAGGTTTGTCTGTTGTGGGCGCAGAAATCCCTAAAGACCGGCATTGGCTTTGCAGGAGCCGCAGGGCTTGTTCTGCCGACAGGTATCCGAATTTCAACTTGGCGTCAAAACGCCGCAACGCCGCCGGGTCGAGACAGCCCATAAGGTTTGTCGAGGCTACAAAGATGCCAGAGAAGCTTTCCATCTGTGTCAACATTTCGTTGACCTCCGTAATTTCCCATGACCGTGCTGCATTACGACGATCTTGAAGAAAACTGTCCGCCTCATCGATCAGCAATAACGCGCCGTCTCTTTCCGCTTCCAGAAAGGCACGAGCAATATTGCGCTCCGTTTCGCCACACCACATTGAGATGAGGTCGGAGCCGCGCTTGACGTTGAGCGGAATATTGAGTCGCTGTGCCAGCCAACGCGCGAACGCTGTTTTTCCTGTGCCGGGAGGGCCATACAAGCAAAGTCTGCCGCTTTTAATCGCCTCCATTCCTTCGGCAATGGAAAAGAGGTCGGCTCCCGTATTCAAATAATCGAGCCCATAGTATTCGGGCAAGATATTGGGGTCGTCTTTTTTCAATGGTTTATGTCCCTGCGCCTCCAAAGTACAACTCACCAATTGTTCGAAAGCGCGCTCTTTTTCCACTTCGGACTGGTTGAAAAGTGCTTCTCGAACAACCGACGAGGCGCGCGTGATGACCGCCGGCGTCAAAACTTCGACCTGCGCCATCTTCTTGACCGTTTTCTCCGATACGAAATCTTTACCGCTTTTTTGAATCAAAGTTTCACGTTGTCTCCGAGCAGGAACCGGTACTTCAAAAATCATGTCGAAGCGGCGAACCAGTGCCGGATCGATATTCCAGATGGAATTAGCCAACCAGATTGTCGGTATCTTGTTTTCTTCCAAGGCCTTGACAAACCAGCCCTTGCTTTCTTGCGCCTTTTCTTTGCGGGAGAACCTGGCTCCTTCACCAAAAACGTCTCCCGCTTCATCAAACACAAGGAAATTCCCGCTTGAAGAAAACAGTTGTTGCGCCAAACAAAACGCCCGCGCCCTCTCATGCTCATTGGCAGCCTCCCTGCTTTCGTCTTCGCTAGCGACGAAGAGCGCTTTGCATTGCAGTTCCCTCGCCAATACCCGTGTAAGCTCTGTCTTTCCTGTTCCGGGTCTTCCATAGATAAAAATATTCACTCCCTTTTTTTGGTTTTTTAACGCTTTATCGAGATATGGAAGAAGAACCTTCAAAGTAGAGTCAATATGCGAGTAATCCCCCAAAGATAGAGATGGCGCCGATTCTTCTCTGATAACAGATCGAAATAAAGACATGAAGCTCTCGACGCCGGCACAATCCAGCGTGTTAAAAAGACTTTCCGGGAAAACGTTGATGGCTCCATCAATACCATAGCGGCATTTATCTTCCTCCTCATTGAAAACACCGCTTTGCTTCAGCTTTCCTTCCCTTGACAATGCCCGCCTGACATCTTTTTCCGGAATCCCGAGAATCATGGATAAAAAACCTTCAATATTTCCCCGCCCTCTGATATCCCCCCCTCCTCCCCTCAAAAAGCTGAAAAATCTTCTGCTCAAAACAGCAAATTCCATCACGCGCCGCTCGACCCCGTTCAGACCAATAATGTCAGAAAGATGTCCTATATTGCGATAAACCGTTTCAGGGACACGAACATCTTTCATTTCCTTTTCAGCTTCGGCATGTAATTGTCGAAGCTTGTTAAGCGCTTCCGATCGTGCTTCATCTCTCTTTTCGGAACTCTGCGTTTCCATATCGAAGGATTCATCTGCTCCGATAGCCTCAGCCAAGCAGGATGAATAGTTGTCAAGAAGAAGGAAGTGCCATCTCAGTAGCACCAAAGCACGCAACGCCCACAATTTGAAAATTGCGGGATAACCCTCTTTGCCGACGTTAATGTGATCCATCATGGCCTCCATGCGTGGAAGCCAGTATCGTCGATCAGTGGGTCAGAATATGTCGCGATCAATAGCGGCGCCAGTTTCGAGTCAGCTAGAGCATACTCAACGAATAATCTATTTTAATGAGCAGCATAGTTTCGCTTGCATGCCGTTTGCTTGTTCTTTGCGTTCCCGAGCCGGTTAAGGCATTACAATCTCCCGACAACCAAGATGATGCCATCAAGATGCCGGAAAGGTCTGCCCTACTGAGTATCTTGTCAGGCCGCTTGCCTCACTACTTTCAACGACTTTTTTTCAGGACGGGTTGCCTCATGAAGCAAACGCATTTTTCACTTTTACATAGGTTTTTACACTGGGCGATCGCTCTGGGCGTATTGTTGGCGCTTTTCACGGCGTTTTTAAACGCCACCTGGTTGAACATTCCCGGAATCGCGCAGATCATTGCCTCCTCTCTGGCGGAAAACGGCATTACGGTTTCGTCTCAAGATGCAAGCAGTATCGCAAGGAAAATCAGAACCCCCATGTTTGATTGGCATTTTTATGCGGGCTATGCACTGGTTGCTTTGCTGATCTTGCGGTGGATAGACCTCTTCGTGAGCAAGCCCAAATTCGATTTGCCTTGCTCCAAAGAGGCGACCGCACATCAAAAGCTGCGAGGCGGACTGTATGTTCTGCTCTACATCGCTTTAACCTTGATTCTCGCCATCGGATTGTTCATGAAATTCGGCCCGAGAGGAGACGATGTGCGTGAACTGCGCGCTGTTTTGAAAGCCATCCATATTTACTGCGGCTACTTTGTCGGCGTGTATGTTTTCGTGCATCTCGCCGGTGTCTTTATCGGCGAAAACACGACCGAGAAGGGCATTGTCTCCAAAATGATTCACGGCGGCAAATAGTCGGCAAGGTTTTTGGTAAGATGTGTCTTGTAGCTATGCCACGGGCGGCGGATTGCCGCCCGTGCATACTTGGAAAAGCGGCATTTGCCGCTCCGAATAAACCGCAAGACCTATCATGAAGTCATTCCGAAAAGAGTTGCTCTTTCGCACCAAGACCCGCCGCGCTCTGGTCAACATCACGCCGCAGGTCAAAACCGCGCTTGCCGAGAGCGGCATACGCGAAGGCCTGTGTCTCGTGAACGCCATGCATATCACAGCGAGTGTGTTTATCAACGACGATGAGAGCGGTCTGCACCTCGACTTCGAGCGTTGGCTGGAAAAACTCGCGCCGGAAAAACCGCATGACCAATACGACCACAACAGCCATGAGGACAACGCCGACGCACACTTGAAACGCACTGTGATGGGGCGCGAAGTTGTTGTTGCGATCACGAACGGCCAGCTCGACTTTGGAACTTGGGAACAGATTTTCTATGGTGAGTTTGACGGCATGCGCGACAAGCGGGTGCTTGTGAAAATCATCGGCGCGTGAAAAACAGGCTGGCCGGGTTTGAGACCCGCCCTTTGCATAGAGCAACTCTTTCTCTCTTGTAAGATGCCCCTTATAGCCCTGTTACGGGCGGCAGATTGCCGCCCCTACGGAGTAACCCCGCGGCGAACGCTTCAAGGGGAAGCAATCTGCTTCCCACTTCCTCTCGCATTGAAACAATCTGTTTCCCATTGATCGGGGTTGGTTTCGATGTATTGGGCAATTCCCAAATAATCTTCTTCGTTTCGGATAATGTGGTCGTGAAACGATTTTTGCCAAGCAGAAACACCGCACTGCATGGACACAAATCGTTTCATCTGTCCGATAATGGCTTGTATCGTAGGGGCGGCAACCTGCCGCCCGTCAGAACGGTCAATCTCCAAAATCATGTGCACATGATTCGGCATAATCACATATTTATCGACACGTACACCCGGGTGGGTCTGTGAAATACGGTTTATCGCAATGTCAATCACACGCCCAATATCTAATAATTCGAGACACGGGCGGCAGATTGCCGCCCCTACGGAGTTGTCGATAGTTGCGAACAATTCCTGCCGATCTTTGGCGCATATCGTTATGAAATACGCGCCATTTTGGCTGTAATCGTAATCTTTCAAGCGGTTTGGTTTGCGCTCAGGAAATCCTTTCACAACATCTTCCTCTTAAAAGCGCTGGCGGGCGGCAGATTGCCGTCCCTACATTTCTGCCCGCGCCAGCACCGCCTCCAGCACTGCCTCGACCGGAATCGCCGCCAGATAGCGTGTCGTCGTTGCGGTGTCGATACTGTCAGGGTGCGGCAGCGTCGTCCAGTCAGACGCTTTCAGTACGGTGATCGGCGCTTGCCAGGGCGACCATTCGTGCACTTTGCTCGGCCCGAACAAGACCACGCCCGGAATTTGCAGCGCCGCCGCCATGTGCATCGGCACCGAATCGACTCCGATGAAAAGCCGCGCCTCACTGATCGCCGCCGCCAGTTCGGCGAGCGACAACTGCCCGACCAGCGAATGTACCCGCGTCTTGTCTTTGATGTTTGCCAGAATGTTGGCCGCCATCGCTGTTTCACGCACGTCCGGCGCTCCGGTCAGCACCACCGTATGTCCGCGCGCGATCAGCGCGTCGATCAAAGTAACAAAGGAGGCGTCTTCCCAGCATTTGAAAAACCAGCGCGCGCCGGGGTGAACCAGCACATAAGGCGCTCCCTGCCAGCCGGTGCTTCGTAAAGCATCAAAAAACGCAGCGCGCGCAGTCTCGTTGACAGACAGCGACAACGGAAAGGCTTCCGCTTCCGGTGTCTGTCCCAATGCTGTCAACACCGACAATTGCAATGCCGCGTTGTGGCACGGTTCTTTCGGCAACGGCACCAGATCGGTAAAACTGTGCCTCCACAACATATTGTCGCGCCGCGGATAATCGAAGGCGACGCTGCGTTTCACCCCCAGGCTGCGCGCCAACGCCGCGCCGCGCCAGCTTTCGGTCAGATGGATCAGCAGGTCGTAACGCCGCGTTCTCAGCGCCCGCCACAGCTGTCGTTCATACCCCATCTGTGCCAGCGCCCCTTCTTTTTTCCAGCTCCGATCGATGGTCCACCGATGCGCCACCTGCGGATTGTGGCGCAGCATGTCTTCGGTTTCGCGGTAGATCAGCACATCCACCTCGACTCTGGGATAGCAGAGGTGCAGAGCGCGGATCAGCGGCGTGGTCAGCAGCACGTCACCATGATGGCGAAGTTTGATGAGCAGCACCCGCTGCGGTGTGAATGAAAGCCTCCCCTCGACAGACATGGCAATCACGGTTTCCTTTACAATGGGCGTATTGTAAATCGATTTCGGACTCTTTCCCTTTCAGCGTTCATGCCCCCGCCGTTTTTCATCATCACCATTGATACCGAAGGCGACAATCTGTGGACGCAGCATCGCCACATCACCACGGAAAACGCCCGTTATTTGCAGCGTTTCCAGACATTGTGCGAACGCTTTGCGTTCAAGCCGGTGTACCTGACCAATTTTGAAATGGCGAACGATCCGGTGTTTCAGGCGTTTGGCCGCGACGTTTTACGCAAGGGAACCGGCGAAATCGGCACCCATGTTCATGCCTGGAACAATCCGCCGCTCACGTCGTTGACGGATGACGACGACCGCCATCAGCCCTATCTGATCGAATACCCCGAAGCGGTGATGCGCGAAAAGTTTCTCGTCACCCACCGCCTGCTCGAAGACGTTTTTCAAACGCCGATGGTCAGTCACCGCGCCGGACGCTGGGCGTTCGACGCGCGTTACGCCAAGCTGCTCGCCGAACACGGTTACCACAGCGATTGCTCGGTCACGCCGGAGATTTCCTGGCGCACAACGAAAGGCGACCCGACCGGTCAGGGCGGCACCGATTATCGCGCCTTTCCCCGGCACGCTTATTTTCTCGATCTCGATCACATTGAGCGCGCCGGCCATTCGACGCTGCTGGAAGTGCCGATGACCACACGGCTCAAACACGGCGCGCTGACCAACGCCATCAAAAATTTCATCGCCCGTTGCCGCGGCAAATCAAACACGCCTTCGGTGGCCTGGCTGCGGCCACGCGGCGGCAACGTAACAGCGATGCAAACGCTGGCGGCGCGCGTGCTGACCGAACCCGCCGCCGATTATCTCGAGTTCATGCTGCATTCGTCGGAATTCATGCCGGGCGGCAGTCCGACGTTTCAAACTGCCGAACACATCGAGAAGCTTTACGCCGATCTTGAAACGCTTTTTTCATGGTTGGCGACGCGTTGCCGAGGCGCAACTCTGGAAGAGTATTACAGGTTTAGAACGGTTTCGATTTAACTGCACACAAAAGCAAAATCATCTGAATTACTTCAAGCTATAGCTCTCACGCTGTTGGCCCGACATGCCGCATCAGATCCGCTTTTAGCCGTTCCATGTCGAAACCGCCAGCAGCTACTGTGCTTGGAACAACGTGGAACAGGCGCGGCATCAAATAGATCAGCACATAGTCAGCGTTATACCGCCATCTGAGGATCAGATCCCACGTCAATAGGGAGCTACCGTTGGACGAATCGAAGCGCACGCCTTCGTCGAGCAAAGTAATGGTTTGCTCTTTATGGATTGCTTTATACCGCCGGTAGTGCCAACGCAACACCAACGGATTAACAATAAATCGAAGCGCAAGCAAAATCACCACACACCCGACGGACACCCCGATAGCCACCGCCCAAACATCGAACAACGTTCCCACGGCCAGTACCCAGCCCAGCAACAGCACCAACAACAACGCCAGCACAACCCATCTGCGCGGCGTTAGCCGCGCGTGAAGAACCGCTGCGCGCAAATAGTCGCGTTCGTTTATGTGAAAACGTGCTTGCATCGGTTCCGGCATTGGTCGCTCTTTTTCCAATATACTAAAACTATATACGTAGGCTTCGTCTTTCCGTGCTCTTTTTGCCGCCCATGACCCACCGTTTCTTCATAAAGATTATGAGACTTACTATAACATCATTTAACAAGGAAAGACCGATATCTATCGCTTCGATAAGAGCCGATAGCGCGTTGGACAAGGCCGAAGGCCACAGTCCAACGATCTTGAAAATTGATGCTCCTTGTTGAAGCGTCCCATGTTGGACTGCGCTGCTTCGCCACTTGTCCAACCTTGGCCTGTTGGTGTGGTTTTCACCCCCCTTTCAGCCGCCGAGCATCGCAGGGCAGCGACGAAACAGGGCGAGCGTTGGGGTTCGCTACGCTCACCCATTACCCTATGTGCCGACACGAAACCTCATCTCCCTCCCCGCCAAAGGGAGGGAGAAAAAATAGCGCTACGCTGATGGCGTCTGTTGCGCCGTCACTTTGCGCTTATATTGAAAGCCAATCCACAAGAGCAGCACCCAGAACGGAATGGCGATGACAGACATACTGATGCTCCGAACCAGCATCAGAAGCCCCGCTCCCACTTCGCCGGCAGCGATTTTCCGGTACGGCTCCATTCCCGGCATCAGCATGATGACGGCGAGAATAAAAACGACGAAGGCAAGGCACAGATAATTGCCGTACGGATACCAGAACGCCCTGAACGCGGTGGCAACTCCGGCACGTTCCTGCGCAGCGCGGAACTTGAGATGCGCCAGGCTGATCATCGCCCAGTTGATCACCAGCGCCGCCACGACCAGCGACATTAAAATAGCCATCGCTTCTTTCGGCGCCAGATAGTTGATGGCGACGCAAATGAGCGTTGCCGCCGACGACAGGAACAACGCCACGACAGGCACGCCACGGCGATCCACTTTCATCAGCACTTTCGGGCCATTCCCTTGCAACGCCAAACCGTAAAGCATCCGGCTGTTGCAATAAACGCAACTGTTGTACACCGACAACGCGGCTGTCAGGATCACGAAGTTCAGGATGTGCGCGGCGCTCGGAATGCCGATTTGCGAAAAAATCAGCACGAACGGACTGTTGCTGTAATCGTGCCCGCCTTGGCTGATGATTTCGACCAGCATGTTCCACGGATACAACGCCAGCAATACCGTCAGTGCGCCGATGTAGAAAATCAGAATCCGGTAAAGCACTTGGTTGATCGCGCGCGGAATGGTTTTCGACGGCTCACTCGCTTCTGCCGCTGCGATGCCGACGAGCTCCAATCCGCCAAATGAAAACATGATCACGGCCATCGCCATCAGCATGCCGGAAACACCCATCGGGAAGAAACCGTCGTGCGCCCACAGATTGCTGACGCCGGCCTGTTCGCCGCCGGTGCCGGTCAACAACAAATAACCGCCGAGCAGAATCATGCCGATCACCGCCACCACCTTGATGATGGCAAACCAGAATTCCATTTCACCGTACACGCGCACGTTGGCAAGGTTGATCGCGTTGATCAGCAAAAAGAACACCATCACCGAAATCCAGGTCGGAATCTCCGGCCACCAGAACTGCACAAAAATACCGACCGCAGTCAATTCGGCCATGCTCACCAGCACATAGAGCGCCCAGTAATTCCAGCCGGAAAAGAAACCGGCAAAGCCGCCCCAGTATTTGTACGCGAAATGGCTGAACGATCCGGCGACCGGTTCGTGCACAATCATTTCGCCCAACTGACGCATGATCAGAAAGGCGATGAGTCCGCCGATGGCATAACCCAGCACCATCGACGGCCCGGCGGTTTTCATCACCCCTGCCGAGCCGAGGAACAAACCGGTGCCGATCGCGCCGCCCAGCGCAATCAATTGAATATGGCGGTTTTTCAATCCGCGTTGCAACTGCCCGTAATGCCCCGCTTCCATCCGCCCCCTCCAAAATATTGTTTACCGCCGCAGCGAATGCGACGCTTTGTGCACACTACAGCAAGACGCTTCCCTTGCCAAGCGCGAAGCCGCGGCAGCATGAACCATCGGGCAAAGCCGATCATGCGGGCGCAACGGGATTTTCAACGTATGGCAAATTTCGGACGGCGGTTTTTCGCCTGCCGGAATCACGATGCCGGGCAAGAGGCAATGAAAGTGTCGATGTCGTCGGCCGTCTGATAACCGTTCTTGATGCAGTCGCTGACTGAAATGCCGCCGCGCCAGTTGGCGCAGAAGAAAAGCCCCGGCGCGTGTTTCCGGACAGCCTCAACCCGGCGCACGCGGTCGAGATGCCCGAAGGTGTATTGCGGAATTGCCCGCGGATGTCGGCTGATTTTCGTCCACAACGGCGTTCCCTTCACGCCGATCAGCGATGCCAACTCGCTCTCGGCCATTTCCCGCAAAGCGCCGTCGTCGCATCCCGGCAATTCGGGTTGGCGCATGCCGCCGATGAAGGTGGTCAACACTGCGTGCGCTTCGTCAGCGCGATGGTCGAACATGCTGCTCGAAAACAACGTGCCGAGGATGTTCTTGTTTTCCTTGCGCGGCACGAGGAAGCCGAAGCCGTCGAGCGAATGCGTCACCGCTTCGCGCCGCCAGGCGCTGATGGCAATCGACACCGGCGCATAAGGAATCTCGCGCAATGCTTGCGCAGCATCGCCGAGCGCTTGCGCGCCACCGTTGTCCCATGGCATTTTCAACGACGCCAACAGTACCGCTGCCGCATCGGCGGGCGTCGCCAGCACCACACTGCGGGCGCGATACGTCGTCTCTTGTTCATCGCCGCGAACGCCGTGCACCGTCCAGCCGCCCTCCGTTTCACCGGCAATCGCCGTCACCCGGACGCCGGTTTCGACGACGCCATTCGCAGCGGTCAATCCTCGTACCAACGCATCGGTCAGCGTCTGCATCCCGTCGTTGAACGAAAAACTCCTGGCGTTGTTCTTCGATTTCTCGCGCTGCCGCTTGCGCTCGCGGGCGCCAAGAATCAACCCACGGATCAGCCCGCCGTAACGCTGTTCGAGCGCAAACAGTTTGGGGAACGCCGCCTGTACCGACAGTTGCTCGGGATCACCGGCAAAGATCCCGGCGACGAACGGCTCAATCGCATAGTCGAGAAATTCCGACCCCAGCCGCCGTCGCACGAAAGCGGCAACACTCTCGTCGCTTTCCGGCGATGACCTCGCGATGAACGGCTCGCGCAACAATCCGAATTTGGTCCCGGCCGAAAACAGCGGCGTCGAAAGAAAAGCCAAGGGCGACATCGGCAACGGAACCAACCGCCCGCCGCGCACGATGAAACGACGGTCGGCAATTTTGCGCGCATCGGCGCGCTGCTCGCGAATTCCGAGCGAGTCCAGCAGTTCGTTGATCAGTGGCGTCGTGTCCATCCCGCTGTTCGGCCCCGACTCCCACAGCATGCCATCGCGGCGGCCGGAAACCATGACGCCGCCGGCCTGCGGCGCCGCCTCCAGCACGCGCACGCGATGTCCTTTTTTCATCAGCCGGTATGCCGCGACCAAGCCGGAAACACCGGCACCGACAACGATCACTTCGTCGATCATCCCCGTTATCGCTTCGCTCATCATCGCCCCTTGAATCTCGTTCCCCATCGCACTCACTGCATCCCGTCGCCGACCACCGCGTGGGCAGCAGAGAGATCCGTTTCGGGTTGCGCCATGAAGGCTTCCGCTTCGGCACGGGCAATGGCCGCACCGAGCAGCTGATACGCCTGTGTGTTTTCCGGCGTTTGGGAACGCAACGCTCTCCAATAGGTTGCCGCGCCGGCGTAATCGTGCGCTTCGAACGCCGCGCCTCCCGCCATTTCGAGCGCTCGCGGGTTGTCGGGAGACAGCGCCAGCGCTTTTTCAACCAACTCGCGCGGTCGTCCTTCAAACGTTCCGCCCTGCGCCATGCCGATCGCTTCGGCCAGTTCACACAACACCGTCGCGTCGTTCGCCACTTTCGGCGATGCCTCTATCCCCGCTTCAAAGGCTTTTTCCGCTTCCCGGAAATGATTCGCTTCCAATTCATAGCGCCCCAGCATCACCCAGGCACGCGCATCGTTCGGATTGTGTCGCAGATGTTGCTGCAATTGCCGATAGTAATCCTGTTCCGTCTTCTCGCTGTTGGCGGCGACATCCAAAGAGCCGATACTGCCGACATTCAGATACAGCCCTCCCGCCAGCAGCGGCACCAGCAACATCACGGCAATCCCGACAGCGCGCATCGGCGCCCGCATCCGGTTCGGATTCGTCTCGTCGTCGCTGGTGTCGTCAAGCAGACGGCGGTTCAATTCGGCACGCGCTTCTTCAAGCGCCTCCTCCGACATCCGCCCGCACTGATAATCGACGGTCAATTGCGCCAGTTCGTCCCGATACACTTCGAGGTTGGTGGTTTCGCGATCCACCCCCGCTCGCACCCCCGGCGCCGAAAACAACCTCGGGCCGATCCAGGCCAGCGCCAATATCACCATCAGCACCGCCACACCCGCAAACAGATATCCCGCAAAAGAAATCATGGTACCCCTCAATCGATGACTGTTTATCGCGCGGTTTTCTCCGCGCCGCTTTCTCCAAGCGTTGCTTCCGCCACTGCCAGTGCCGTCATGTTGACGATCCGCCGCACCGTCGCCGACGGTGTCAGAATATGTATCGGCGCATTGACCCCGAGCAGAATCGGGCCGATGGTCACGTTGTTGCTGCCGGTGATTTTAAGCAGGTTGAACGCGATGTTGGCGGCGTCGAGCGACGGCATCACCAACAGGTTGGCCGAGCCGCTCAGTTTGGCCTCGGGAAACACGGCCGCGCGAACCGTTTCGCTAAGCGCCGAATCGCCCTGAACCTCTCCCTCGACTTCCAGTGACGGATCGAGTGCCTGAATCAGCGGCAGCGTGTCGCGCATTTTTCGCGCCGATGGCAAATTGCTGGTGCCGAAACTCGAATGCGACAGCAGCGCCACCTTCGGCTCCAACCCGAAACGCCGCACTTCGCGCGCCGCCATCAACGTAATCTCCGCCAGTTGCTCCGGGGTCGGGTCGGGATTGATATAGGTATCGGTGATGAACAGCGTCTGTCCCGGCAACATCACTCCGTTCATCGCCGCGTAACACTTGACGCCGGGGCGGCGACCGATGATCTGGTCGATATAGTGCAGGTTCAACGCATAAGTGGTAACCAGCCCGCAAACCATCCCGGCCGCTTCGCCGCGGCGAACCGCCATCGCGCCGATCAGCGTCGGCCGCCGTCTCGCTTCCAGTTTCGCATAATCGGATGACACGCCTTTGCGCTGCGTCAGCGCGTAATACTCCGCGCAGTATTCGCGGTAAAGGTCGTACTGTTCGGGGTTGATGATCTCGAAATCCCGCCCCGGTTTGAGGCGAAGTCCCAGACGCGCGATCCGCTGTTCAATCACATGCGCCCTGCCGATCAGCGTCAGATCGGCGATTTTTTCGTCACGCAAAATCTGCACCGCGCGCAACATCCGCACGTCTTCGCCTTCGGCCAGCACAATGCGCTTGGGCGCCGCTTTGGCGGCGTCAAACACCGGCTTCATCAGGAAACCGGAGTGATAGACGAACTGCCGCAATTGCTGGTGATACGCCTCGAAGTCTTCGATCGGCTGCGTCGCCACGCCCGAATCCATCGCCGCTTTCGCCACGGCCGGCGCGATTTTCAGAATCAGCCGCGGATCAAACGGTTTCGGGATCAGATAGTCCGCGCCGAAACGTAAATCATTGGTGTTGTACGCCGCTTCCACGATTTCAGACTGCTCGTCCATCGCCAGATCGGCAATGGCGCGCACGCACGCCACCTTCATCGCGTCGTTGATCTGGGTAGCGCCGACATCGAGCGCGCCGCGGAAGATGAACGGGAAACACAGCACATTGTTGACCTGGTTCGGGTAATCCGAACGACCGGTCGCGATCACCGCATCGGGGCGCACCTCCTTGACCTGCTCCGGGCGGATTTCCGGTTCCGGGTTGGCCAGCACGAACACCAGCGGTTTGTCCGCCATCGACGGCAGCCACGCTTGTTTCAGCACCCGGCCGACCGACAATCCCAAAAAGACGTCGGCGCCCGGCAGAATTTCCGCCAGCGTCCGCTTGTCGGTTTTCTGCGCAAACTGCGCCTTGTACTCGTCCATCTCCGTTTCACGGCCTTCATAAACCACGCCGTGAATATCGGAAACCCAGATGTTTTCGCGTTTGGCGCCGAGCAGCACCAGCAGTTTCAAACACGACAGCGCCGCCGCGCCCGCACCCGAGCAGACGATCTTGATGTCTTCGATTTTTTTGCCGACGATGCGCAAGCCGTTGGTCAGCGCCGCGCCGACGATGATCGCCGTTCCATGCTGATCGTCGTGGAACACCGGAATCTTCATCCGCTGCCGACAATGTTCTTCGATGTAGAAGCACTCCGGCGCCTTGATGTCTTCAAGATTGATGCCGCCGAAGGTCGGCTCCAGCGCGCAAACCATATCGGTCATGCGCTGCGGATCAGGCTCGTCAATTTCCAGATCGAAGCAATCGATTCCAGCAAATTTCTTGAACAGAACCGCCTTGCCTTCCATCACCGGCTTCGCCGCCAGCGGCCCGATATTGCCCAGCCCGAGCACCGCCGTTCCGTTGGTAATCACCGCAATCAGGTTGCCGCGCGCAGTCAATTGCCGCGCTTCGTCAGGACGGGCCACGATCTCGTCGCACGCCGCAGCAACGCCCGGAGTATAGGCCAGCGCCAGATCGCGCTGCGTTACCAGAGATTTGGTCGGCTGTACTTCGATCTTGCCGGCCGGTCGCTTGCGGTGATAATCGAGTGATGCTTGACGGATGTTATCGTCGGACATCATGACCCCTTAAACAAACAATGGGGAAATGATAGCGGAAATCGCCGAA
Source organism: Burkholderiales bacterium (assembly GCA_031260355.1). Classification (GTDB taxonomy): domain Bacteria; phylum Pseudomonadota; class Gammaproteobacteria; order Burkholderiales; family Casimicrobiaceae; genus UBA931. Next base: position 11,484 of record JAIRJZ010000072.1, on the reverse strand, counting down.
CGGCCGAGAAACCGCCGCTCAGTTCAGCGTAACGGCTGGTCATCCCTGTCTCGCCGCCGCCGTCGTCACACCGCCGCGCTGCCCAAAACCGGAAAGACGGCCTCAGTCGATAAAGAAAATCAGCGCGGCAACGATGGTCGGCCCCAGCGCCGCCAGAAACAGCTTGAGCGGGTTGACGGTTTCGTCTTCGAAACGGCCTTTCAGGATTGCCATTCCGGCAGGGTTGGGCGCGTTGGCGATCACCGTCAACCCGCCGGCGGCAATGGCACCGGCCACCAGGGAATACCTGAAGGCAGCATCGGTGCCCTCTACCAGCGAACCCAGATACGTGATTGCCGCATTATCGGCAATCGCGGACAACGGCATCACCCCCCAGAACAAGACATCAGGCGACATCCCGCTTAACGCCGGTTGCAGCCACCACGTCTGCATATTGCCCAGCACCACCAAGCCGCCAAGAAAGAAAGCCACCAGCATGCTCTCGCGCAGCATCAGCACTCTGTCCTGATACTGCGGATACGCGCCGGCCAGCCCCAGGAAAAACAGCAGCAGCGGCGTGATGATGACCGGGTGATGCGAAAAATAGACGATCATTGCCAAGAAAGCAAAATGGATCGCCCGCATGAACAACGGTATCGGCGTTTCCCCCGCCGCCGGTTCACTCGCTTCCCTGACGATCGCCTTCCGGAAAATAATGCTGACGACGAGAGCGTTAATCATCACGATCAGAACCGAGCGCCAGCCGAACGTCGTCAGCATGAAAGCCAGATCCCAGCCCCATGCGCCCGCCACCATCAACACCGGCGGCGCCGCATACGGCGTCAACACCCCGCCGACCGAGACATTGACAAAAAGGACGCCCATCGTCGCGTACTTGACGCGCTGCGGCATCGTGTACGAAATAAACATGTCACGCAATATCAGCGCCGCCAACGTCATCGCCGCCGGCTCGGTGATCAGCGAACCGAACAGCGGAATCACCGACATCGTGAAAAAATACAGAAGCAACGATTCCTTCACCGGCAGCGGTTTGGCAACCAACCGCGCCAGCCAATACACGGCATTACGCACCGATGTCGTGATCGGCCGGCTCGCCGCCACCACCATGACGACAAAAACAAAGTACGGCTCGGTAAAATTACAGCGGTCAATATATTGCAACGCCTCGCTGCGACCCGCATAAAAAAACATGAACACCATCAGGACGCTGGCCCAGAACCCGAAGACCACTTCGACCTCGCCCAGCAAATGCCAGAGACCGGCGTGCGCCGGATAGCGGTGACCCAGATGGACGATATAGCTGGAAGAAAAGGTGTGCGCGATCGCCAGCGCAAAAAGCGCTGTGGCAATGAGTTCAATCGTGGAAGTAGCGGCCATAGAAAATCATGGTAATTCTGGTTAAAACCGCCAAAAAACCGTCGAGCCGACGACTTCTTGCGCCAATGTCGGAATATAACAGGAGTCCGCTTTCCGATTTCAGGCTTCCGCTAATTTTTCCGGAACCGTCCGGTGATTTCCCGCTCCGGAAGGAAAAGACGGAAGCCTTGCATTGACCACAGCATGAACATGGTCAAAGCAAAAACGGCGAACCGCCGTTCGCCGCTCCTTCTCAAAACCTGGTCGGGGTGAGAGGATTCGAACCTCCGGCCTCTACGTCCCGAACGTAGCGCTCTACCAGGCTAAGCTACACCCCGCAAAATCGGCGGTTTTTAACCGCCGCGTTTTCCTGCCGTGCAAAAACTCAAATCGCTCTCAAAACGACCGCCCGACGGCAAAGGAGCATAATTGTATCAGGGTTTCCTTGTCCGGCGAAGCGGGTTCTGCCGCCAGACAAGCCGCCGCCCTGGCGGCTTCGTCTTGGGCGTACGCCTGGGTATAAGCCAGCGCGTCCGTCCGTTTCAGAACTTCGATCAGCGGCGCAAAATCCGTTTGACCACCGCTTTCGATCGCGTGACGAACCACCGCGACATCGTCCGTCGCCCCGACCGCCATCGCCCGGATCAGCGGCAGCGTCATCTTGCCCTCGGCCAGATCGTCCCCCAGGTTCTTGCCGATGGCGGCAGCATCGCCGGTGTAATCGAGCAAATCGTCCATCATCTGAAACGCCGTTCCCAGATGCATGCCGTAACGGGCAAACGACGTTTCGCGCGCCTCGTCAACCCCTGCCAACAACGCCCCCAGCCGGCTCGCCGCCTCGAACAACTTTGCCGTTTTGCGCTGAATCACCTCAATGTAAGCCTGTTCGTCGAGGTTTACGTCGCCGGTGTTCATCAACTGCTGCACTTCGCCGGCGGCGATGACATTGGTGGCGTCGGCCAGAATTTGCAAAACGCGCATCGAATCGACCGACACCATCATCTGAAACGACCGCGAGTACAGAAAATCGCCGACCAGCACCGACGCGGCGTTGCCGAATTCGATGTTGGCGGTGGGTTTGCCGCGACGCTGCGCCGATTCATCAACCACATCGTCGTGCAGCAATGTCGAGGTATGAATCATCTCGACCACCGCCGCCAGCGTATGGTGATGGGTGCCACGGTAGCCGCACGCACGCGCAACGAGCAACAGCAAAGCCGGGCGCAACCGTTTGCCGCCGCCGCCGATGATGTAATCGGCGACGCTGCGCACCAGCGCCACATCCGAGTCGAGGCCGGCGCGCAGGGCACGATCCACCGCCACCATGTCGTCACCTACCGTCTGTTTGAGAAAATCGATTTGCACGAGCGTTTAGGCAATCCATACGAAGACGGCATTGTACCTCTGAATCAGCGCCAGGATAGAACGCCGAAAAAGGAAAAGCCCCGGGGGGGATACCGGGGCTTGAAATACACAGCTTACCATTATTGGGCAAAGAATTTTCCGGGACGCACCAACACTGCACGGTAGTGTTGTTGATTCGGTTTGTCCGAGAGCACATCGATTTCGACCTTGACTTCCTTGGTCTTGTAATCGATCTCATTCAGCTTGCCGATGGTTGGCTTACCTTGGTCGAATATATGAACCGATCCGCCGAAGCCGAACATAGTATCGCGATCCGACTGGTATTCGACGTTCGAAGTGATCTGGCTGAACCAATCGTAGCCCCGCTCCTTGCCGTATTCCCAAGTCTGTTGGACTGTCAGGTTCTTTTCGTCGATCTTGTACTCGACGAAGCGAGAATATTTGTCGGTCGGTAGCGCCGGTTGCTCAAGGAAACGGGCGTCGCCGTTGTCGAAAACCGTCAGTGTTCCTTTGCTCGACAGCCACGCCGTATGTTGCGTATAGGTAAAATCAAAATTGCTTTTTTCGCAACGGCCGTTCTCGTCACATTTGATTGGCTTGCCGCTGGCGTCAACCGGCTTCAGCAGTTTTTTCGACAGCTTTTCGTTCCAGCCCTTGGCCGGCGCCAGAATCCATTTCACTTCTTTGTCGCGGCCGATTTTCACGACGCCTTGATGGCGAGATGACAAGATGATCGAGTCGTCTTTCGGGTCGTACTCGATCGAGTTGACGTGCGCCCAGTTGCGCCCCGGTCCGACACCGAGCGCGTCGCCATAAGGCGTGTTCGGTTCGAGCTTGGCTTGATGTCCAGCCAAGTCAAGATCAACATTCGCGCACACCGCACCAGCGTCCATCGCGCCCAGCAACGCATCGCGCAACGGATCGAGAATCTGTGTCAAATCCCACACATCGACAATGCGTCCGGATTTGTCCACCTCAATGATGTGGTCGCGGACGGTATGAACGTGCAAACCGTCGTCGCGGCGGTAGTTGCGCTTGCCGACACGCAACAGCACATTTCCGTTCGGCATTTCGCGCGACTCATGGGTCGCATCGAGATAACCGCGCGGCAATTTGTGATTCGCCAAAATCTGTCCCATGATGTCGATCTCGTACCAACGCTGCCCCTGCACGAAATTGAAGGTGCCGCGCGGCGTCTGCTGGACACCCATCAGATAACCGCGTTTGTTGACATCCACATCATAGGCATTATGTACCGCGTCCTGATTGAGCCACCAGCGAAACTCACCCTGCGTGTCAATGATTGACATCATTGGCACCATATCGAACGGCATCGACCCGCCAGCGGGGCCGGCGTCGAGTTTCCCGGCGTTTTTGTCTTTTTCACCGTGCCAATGCAAATCGGCCCCATGATAATTGAACGTATGGGTATTGATCAGATACAAACGATCCTCAAAGCCTTTCGCCACCTTGATGACATTCGTGGGGTTCAGTTCGGTGAGGTTGCGGCTGTCCATGTACTTGTTGTGCAGCGAACCTGTTTTAATCGTGTAGTCGTCTTTACGCTGTTTGCCGCCCTCTTTATATTCGACGGTCACTTTGTTGTCGTGTCGCTGGTACAAACCGAAAACAGGAATACCGTCGTATTCCATCAGCGATTTCTGGCTTACCGAATAACTGATCGGCACACCGTTGGCGCCTTTGCCGTGTACCGTCACCTTGACATCGGACAGTTTGTGGCTGTCCAGCGCGATCAATGCCGTCAGCGGCGCATTGCCGTAAGGATCGACAAAAACCTGACCCAAATTACCGACCGCCGGCGACGGCTTGAAACCCGCTGCCGTCGCCGCCGTGACGCCAGTCAGCCCCAACGCTGCGACGACGCTCGCGGTCAAGACGGCTTTCCTGAATACAGTACATCTCTTGACTTTCATAGTGTCTCCTGCAAGAAATTAAAAGCGAAAAATAAAAACCTGCTCCCATCGCGTTTCTGCCCGGAGAAATGACGTTCCCTCCTGCCATGCCCTTCAGACATGCTCGTTGTTCCGTTCTACTGTTGACGCACTTGCAGACGACGCGTTTTCAGATGCGTTTTTATTATTCCGCAAAAAGAATACGGCTTTTCAAAAAAAGTACGGGGCGCGCGGAACAGTCTTTTCCGTTTTTTGAAAAACCGGGGCGTCGTTTGAAAAAGTTTTTGTTTGAATCAAACGAAAGAAATGAAGAAGCGTTACAAGCAAACGCTTTTTTGATCATGGCCGTTGCCGACATTCGCGCGGTTTCTGTTCACGTGTTTACCTCTTCGTGAGCATGAGAGATTTTCGCTACGAATTCTGCCCTCTCTCCTACCCTCTCTCCCACAAGTGGGAGAGAGGAAAGAGACGTACACATGCAAAAACATTTATGCGCACTTACTCAGAAAACGCTCTAACGCGCAGTTCACCGTCCGCGCAGCAAGACCACCACCGCGCCACCGCCGCCGGCATGATGCGCCGGCTCGCAATACGCCAACACATCGTCCCACAGCGCCAGCCAACGCCGCACTTTGCCTTTCAGCACCGGCGTTTTGCCCGGCGACGTCAGCCCTTTGCCGTGAATGATTCGCACACAACGCAGTCCGCGTGAACGCGCCTCGACCAAAAAATCGACCAGCGCATCGTGCGCCTCGTCAACCACCATTCCATGCAAATCCAGTTCGCGCTGAATCGCCCATTGCCCGCGCCGCAGTTTGCGCAATACGTCGGGCGATAACCCGATGCGTAAAAACGTCTGATCTTCTTCCAGTTCCTGACCGATGTCCCATGTCATCGGCGACGGCGTCTCGCCGTACTTGGCGAGCGCCAGCACTTCGGTCTCGTCGCGCAACCGTTGTTTCGGTACCGGCACCGGCCGCGGTATTTCGATCACCGCTCGCGGCGACGGCGGCAACGGCGTAACGTCGTCGTCGCGCATTTTGCGTTGGAAATCGATGTCGCGTTCAAGCTCGCGCCGTACCGTCTTCTTTCGGGCAAACGGCGGCGCCACCGGTGGTTGCGGCGCCTTGATGGCAGCGGCTTCCAGCGGGCGGGCGCGGGTTTCCCGTTGTGTGCGCTGCCACAGCGTTTTCAGATCGGGCAGCGCGCTTTTCATTTTATCGTGCCGCATGCCATCCCTCTCCCGCCCCTCCGATCAAAAGCACTTCGGCGGCAGACCCTTCGGGGCGCCCTCCCTCGCGAGAGGAAAGGGTGAAAATTGTACGCGCTTGAATCAACGCCGCTCTAGGGAACCTCTGAAATGCCCTTCCTGTCATTCTGCGCGTAGCGAAGCGAAGTCGCAGAATCCAGACACCGCGTGGATCCTGCGACTTCGCGCAGGATGACAAGCGGCGGATAGCCGGGCTGTTCAGAGCGCTCCTAACGCAGTTGATCGAGATACGCCTTGGCGTCCAGCGCCGCCATGCAGCCGGTTGCCGCCGACGTCACCGCCTGCCGGTACACCGGATCGGCGACATCGCCGGCCGCGAATACGCCGGGCACCGAAGTCGCCGTGGCATTGCCGCCGCTGCCACCTTTCACTTGAAGGTAGCCGTCGTGCATTTCCAGTTGGCCGGTAAAAATTTCGGTGTTCGGCGTGTGCCCGATCGCAATGAAAACGCCGTGCGCTTTGACGTCTTGCGTCGCGCCGCTTTTGACCTCTTTCAGTCGCGCGCCGGTGACGCCGGATTCGTCGCCGAGCACTTCATCGAGCACATGATTCCAGACGACGCGGATATTGCCGCCGTCTTTGGTCTTCGCCAATAACTGTTCGGCCAGCATCGCTTCCGCCCGCAAGCTGTCGCGGCGATGCACCAAGGTCACTGACCGCGCGATATCGGACAGATACAGCGCTTCCTCGGCAGCGGTATTGCCGCCGCCGATCACCAGCACATCCTGCCCTTTATAGAAAAAACCGTCGCAGGTGGCGCACGCCGACACGCCGCGCCCTTTGAACGCCTCTTCGGACGGCAGCCCCAGGTAACGCGCCGAAGCGCCGGTGGCGATGATCAGCGCATCGCAGGTATATTCGCCGCTGTCGCCGCTCAACCGCAACGGGCGCGAACGCACATCGACAGTGTGAATGTGGTCGAACACCATCGCCGTATCGAAACGCTCGGCATGACGTTGAAAACGCTCCATCAGCGCCGGGCCCTGCACGCCGTCAACATCGGCAGGCCAATTGTCAACTTCGGTGGTCGTCATCAGTTGCCCGCCCTGCGCGAAGCCGGTGATCAGCGTCGGCTTCAGATTGCCGCGCGCCGCATAAATCGCGGCGGTATAACCGGCCGGGCCGGAACCCAGAATGATCAAGCGGGAATGTTGTGCTGCCATAAAACCTCCGGAGAAATGAAAACTGGAAAACTGCGCAAATATTATTATTACCTGAAAGCGGCCGCGGAATCGGATCTCTCACGATCCCGTCGCTCCTGCGGAAACGCGAGGCCAGACTTTCCTCCTCCGGATTCCACGCGTCCGTGGGGAATGGCCGCATCAGGCGCCAGGATTTCCCCAATACCCCATCCCCGACCGCGGTACAATAACACCATCTTATTTGGACACCTCAATGTTTTTCAAAAAAAAATCCGACGCGCTGCGCCAGCCCCGAAAAGCCGCTGCCCGCCCGGCGCGCCTAAGCCAGACGTCGCCGCGTGTCGCCCGCCTGATCAGCGAGGTGTGGTGGTTTTTGCTGCTCGCTGCCGTTTTGTACGGCGCGCTGATTTTCGCCACCTACCACCGTGCCGATCCCGGCTGGTCGTTTTCCGGTACCGGCGAGGCAGTACGCAACAAGGGCGGCGTGGTTGGCGCCTGGCTCGCCGATCTGTGTTTTTATCTGCTGGGCAGCGCCGCTTGGTGGATGGTCATCGCCGGAGCCATCGCGCTGGTCGTGATGTTCTGGCGGCTGCGCACTCAAAACGCGACGCCGGAATACTCGTTCGGGATCGCCTTGTTCGGCTTCGTCCTCTTGATCGTGTCGAGCGCAGCGCTTGAAGCGACCCATCCCTGGCTGGCGCGGATGAACGATTTGCGCACCCCTGGCGGCGTGATCGGCGACGTCGTCGGTTTTCAACTGCATACGTTATTGGGCGCCCTCGGCACCAAGATTTTGCTGGTGGCCTTGTGGGCCATCGGGTTTTCGCTGTTCACCGGCCTTTCATGGATGACCATCGCCGAAAAACTCGGCTGGGCACTGGAGTGGTCGTTCAATGCGCTGCGCAAAGCCATCGAGGCGCGGCACGACCGCAAGATCGGTCGTCAAGTCAAAGCCGAACGCGAGCATGTCGTCGAGCAGGTTCGCGGTGAGGGCGAAGCACGCGAGCCGGTGCTGTTGGCGCCGCCGGTAACGGTGATCCCGCAATCGCTGCGCATCGAAAAAGAAAAACAGCGCCAGTTGTTCGACGATTTGCCTGCCACTTCGTTGCCGCCGTTGTCGTTGCTTGATGCCGCCGTCCACAAGGCCGAAGCCGTCAGCCCTGAAACGCTCGAATTCACTTCGCGCCTGATCGAACGCAAGCTCGCCGACTTCGGCATCTCGGCGAAAGTCCTCGCCGCTTACCCGGGGCCTATCATCACCCGGTACGAAATCGAACCGGCAATCGGCGTCAAAGGCAGCCAGATCGTCACCCTCGTCAAGGATTTGGCGCGGGCGTTGTCGGTGGTATCGATCCGCGTCGTCGAAACCATTCCCGGCAAATCGTGCATGGCGCTCGAGTTGCCGAACCCGAAACGCCAAATCGTGCGGCTGATCGAAATTCTCTCGTCGAAGAGTTACAACGAGGCCACCAGCCGCTTGACGCTCGGCCTCGGCAAGGACATTGCCGGCAATCCCGTCGTCGCCGACCTCGCCAAAATGCCGCATGTGCTGGTGGCCGGCACCACCGGCTCTGGCAAATCGGTAGCGATCAACGCGATGATTCTGTCGCTGCTGTACAAAACCGAACCGCGACAAGTGCGCTTGTTGCTGATCGATCCCAAGATGCTGGAGTTGTCGATCTACGAAGGCGTTCCGCATCTGCTGGCGCCGGTCGTCACCGACATGCGTCTGGCGCCGACCACGCTCAACTGGTGCGTCGGCGAAATGGAGCGGCGCTACAAACTGATGTCGCTTCTGGCCGTGCGCAACCTCGCCAGCTACAACGCCAAAGTGATCGAGGCAAAGAAAAACAAGGCGCCGCTCACCAATCCGTTATCGCTGACACCGGACAATCCCGAGCCGCTCGAAGAAATGCCGCAGATTGTCGTCGTTGTCGATGAACTCGCCGACCTGATGATGGTGACCGGCAAGAAAATCGAAGAACTGATCGCCCGCATCGCCCAGAAAGCGCGCGCCTCCGGCATTCATCTGATACTGGCGACGCAGCGGCCAAGCGTCGATGTGATCACCGGCCTGATCAAAGCCAACATCCCGACGCGGATCGCGTTTCAGGTCGCCAGTAAAGTCGATTCACGCACCATCCTCGACCAGATGGGAGCAGAGGCATTGCTCGGGCAAGGCGACATGTTATTCCTGCCGCCCGGTTCCGGTTTTCCGCAGCGCGTACACGGCGCTTTCGTTTCCGACGAAGAAGTGCACCATGTCGTCGAATACCTCAAACGCCAAGGACCGCCCAATTACATCGAAAACGTTTTGACCGAACCGGAATCCGATGGCGACAACGGCAACGGTTCCGGCGGCGATGCCGAGGCCGATCCGATGTACGATCAGGCAGTAGCGCTGGTGCTGAAAACGCGGCGGCCATCGATTTCGTGGGTTCAGCGCAACCTCGGCATCGGCTACAACCGCGCGGCGCGGCTGATCGAGCAGATGGAGCGTTCCGGCTTGGTGTCCGCGATGCAAAGCAACGGCAACCGCGAAGTACTGGTGTCCGCGCCGGATGAAGACCGTTAATTTTCCTCTCTCGTTGCGGAAGAAAATCGGGCTGCCGATAACGCCCTCCCCTTCAAGGGGAGGGTTTGGGTGGGGATGGGGTTGCTTGCTCGGGCAGCCAGGAAACCCCTCCCCCATCCCGGCCTTCCCCCCCGATCAGAAGCTCCTCGGGGGCAGGCTCTTGAAGGAGAAGGAGAAAAACGCGGCGCATCCCCGCAGAAATGTATCCGCTTGAATCAAAACCGCTCCAACCATTTCTCCATGAAGAAAAGTATGCTTCGATTCCTCACTGTTTTTTGCGGCGCGCTGGCACTGTTGTTCACTGCCCCCGCTTTTGCCGCCACCGCACTCGACGACTTGCGCGCTTTCGTGCGCGACACCAAAACCGTGCGCGCCGAATTCTCTCAAACCACGCTCAGCAAGAGAGGCTTGCAGGAGCCGAGCGTTCAGGGTTTGCTGCTGCTGTCGCGTCCTGGAAAATTTCGCTGGAGCACCGAAAAACCTTATCCGCAATTAATCGTCAGCGATGGCGCGCGCGTCTGGTTTTTCGATCCCGACCTCAATCAGGCCATCGTCCGCACCCACGCTCAAGCGCTAGGCGGCACTCCGGCAGCGCTGCTGGCCGGTAATGAAAACATCGAGTACGCTTTTGAGTTGACCGTGCTGCCCGACGATCAGGGACTGCGGTGGTTGCAGGCGCGGCCGCGCGACAAGGATACCGGCTTCACCGACATCAAACTGGGTTTTTCGCAAGGCAAGCTTGCTGCGCTGGAACTCAGCGACGCCTTCGGCCAGAAAATCCTGACCCGTTTTCGCTATGTCGAGTACAACCCCGAACTCAATCCCAATCTGTTCGCTTTCACCCCGCCCACCGGCGCCGATGTCATCGGCGATAAAGATTCCCGTTAACCCCTTTCCACCCTATAGCCATGAAACTTCTCATTCAACGCTTCGCTCTGGTGCTCGCTTTCATCGCCGCCGGTGTCTCGGCGCAGGACAACACCATCGTTTTCGACGGCGATTTCTATCAGAAACTCAGCGAGGATTTCAGCAGCGTCATTCCGGTTGTCGAATATATTCCTCAACGCGAAAACGCCTCCCTCTGGACGCGCAAGCTGGCGTTTCGACATTATCCGCACCTGACCGACGCGCGTACCGCAGGCGGCCTGTTCGATGCCTCCATCAAACAAGACCCCGCCTATACCGCCGAAAAATCGGTCGCCCGCGGCGACGAGGCGTTGGTCAGCTACCTTTATCACCCGGAAGGCGCCAGCCAAATGGAATACAGAATTCTGTATTACTTGAAACCGCGAGGGGTCGAGGGGCTGGTAACCTACGAATACACCTACCGCTTCACCCCGGATCCGAAACGCTCTGCCGGCGAGCAAATCCCCAAGGAGCGAGAGCGCTGGCTGGGCGCCCTCGCCAACTCCCGCTGGGCATTGCCCGCCGCCTTTTTGAAAAAGTCGTGATCCGGAAGCCGCACACCCGCCCGCCGGATTTGCTATAATGCGCCCCTTGCGCCCGTAGCTCAGTTGGATAGAGTACCTGGCTACGAACCAGGGGGTCGTGGGTTCGAATCCTGCCGGGCGCGCCACATCCAAGAGACCAGCCGGTCTCTTTTTTGTTTCCGGCTTGTCTCCCTGTCCTCGTAGCTGTAGCCGCGCAAGCGTTGTACCTATACGCAAAATGTCACAAGGGGCAAGCTCCTGCAAAAACCCCGCCGAAACCAGGCTCTTTTATCTGTTTTTTTCGGAGTCCGTGTGGGGGTAATCCGCCCCTAAAAAAGCCCGTTTAAAAGTAGAAAGCTAAGCGGCCTTTGCAAGATGCTGTATGGGGGTGAACCCGCCCAGCGCCATGTTTGGCCTTTCGTGATTGTAATGC
>JAIRJZ010000004.1 GCA_031260355.1 Burkholderiales bacterium | reverse complement strand
GGACGCTCTGAACAACCCTGCTATCCCCCGCTTGTCATCCTGCGCGAAGTCGCAGGATCCACGCGGCGTCTGGATTCTGCGACTTCGCGCAGGATGACAGGAAGGGTTTTTCAGAGGTTCCTTAGGGTGGGGGGGGAGTGGCGCAGAAAAGATAATGTAATGATTTAAACGAAAAACACTCTAAGCGAGCACACTGAGCGGGGCTTCGAGCAACCCGCCGCCCTTTCGTCCGGGGTTCCCGTTTTTCGGGGGAAAATAAAAACGGGCAACGTTTCCGTCGCCCGTTGGAGTCAAAGTGGCTTGAGCCACTTTTTCACTACTTAGCCTTGGCTACTTTGCGGGCGCGCTTGGCGCGTTTCACCGCTTTTTTGGGAGCCGCTTTTTTGGCAACCTTCTTCGCCCCCTTTTTGACCGTTTTCTTGACGGCTTTCTTGGCAACTTTCTTGGTCGCCTTCTTCGCTACGCGCTTGACTGCCTTTTTCGCTGTTGCTTTCTTGGCAACTTTCTTGGCAACTTTCTTGGTAGCCTTCTTCGCTACGCGCTTGACCGCCTTTTTCGCTGTTGCTTTCTTGGCAACGCGCTTGACCGCCTTTTTCGCCGTCGCCTTCTTGGCAACGCGCTTGACGCTCTTCTTCGCTACTTTCTTGGCAGCCTTCTTGACTGCGCGTTTTGCCGTTTTCTTGGCAGCTTTTTTCGCTTTACGCTTCGCCGCTACCGGGGCGCCTAACACCATCAAAGTTTCAGCCATTTTCATTTCTCCTGTCTGAGTTGTTGAGATCTCTTAAGACTCTTGGTATCGGCGGATTCCGGTTTTGCCGTGAAATCAACTCTTGACAAAAACGTTTACCCGCTGGCCGAATTCTAACCGCATTTCACTGATTTGCAAGCATTCAATGTACCCGCAAACCATCAATTTTCAATGTGTTGCGATTTCGCACATCTCAAAACGAACACGTTTTCAAGTTTTATTTTGAAAGAATCTGCTCCGTCTCCCACAATTTTTTGACTTCTTCACGCGCGCGAATCATCGTGATTTCGTTGCCGTCCACCATGACTTCGCACACGCGCGGACGCGCGTTGTAGTTTGAGCTCATCGCCATTCCGTAAGCGCCGGCCGCGCCGACGGCAAGCAAATCACCCTCACGCAACGCGAGTGGTCGCGCCTGCGCCAGAAAATCGCTGCTCTCGCACACCGACCCGACGATGTCCCAGCATTTCTCGCCATCGGGAGCGTTTTTCGTCACCGCCCACACGGGATGCCACGCTTGATAAAGCACTGGCCGCATCAACTCCGTCATCGCCGCATCAACGATGGCGAAATTCCTGGTCGCGCCCGGTTTCAGATACAGGACGCGCGTCAGCAGCGCACCGGCTTCCGCCACCATCCGCCGTCCCGGTTCCATCAGCAGACGCTCGGAACGTCCGGCGAATACCTCGCGCAACATTTGCGCAAACGCCGTCAGCGGAATCGGCTGCTCGTCGCGGTAACGAACACCGAGACCGCCGCCGACATCGATGTGCTCGAGAACAATGCCATCCGTTTCCAGCGCGCGCACCAACTGCAACATTTTCCCCGCCGCTTCGCGGTACGGCGCAATCTCGGTGATTTGCGAACCGATGTGCATATTGATGCCGACCACCCGCAGAGACGGCAGCGCCGCGGCCTGCCGGTACAACGTCCGTGCCTCGTCGAACGGCACACCGAATTTGTTCTCCTTGAGTCCGGTGGAAATGTACGGATGCGTTTTTGCATCGACATCGGGATTGACCCGGAAACTCACCGGCGCGATTTTCCCCAGCCGCGCTGCCGTCGCCGCCAGCACCTTCATTTCGGCAGTGGATTCGACGTTGAAGCACAGAATTCCGGCATCAAGCGCCGCCTCCATCTCCGCTACCGTTTTGCCGACGCCGGAAAACACGGTTTTTGCCGGATCGCCGCCGGCCGCCAGCACGCGCGCCAATTCACCGCCCGAGACGATATCGAAACCGTATCCCAAACGCGCCAGCAAATTCAAAATCGCCAGATTGCCGTTGGCCTTGACCGCGTAGCAAATCAGATCGACCGTGCCGTTCAGTGCCGCGTGAAATTCTTTGGCCGTCGCCGTCAATGCCGCCCGCGAATACACATAGCACGGCGTCCCAAACCGCTCGGCAATCTCCGGCAACGCCACTTCCTCAACGTACAGCGTTCCGTCACGTTCCTGAAAAAAGTTGGTCATCATTTCGTCGCCTCCTCAGGAGCAGGCACCGATGCCGCCGATGTTTCCTGCGGCAGCGTCAGCGGCCCCTTGATGCCGCAACCGCCGAGAAAACAGCCGAGAAGCGCGAAGCAGCCCAACCGCAAAAAAAACCGGCTCGCGCGTCCGGGTGCTTTCTCCGATACCGCCGGAGAGCTTGCTTGCTGTATTTCAATCATCATGATTGCCGCTCATTCGTTCGCAAAGGTTTACTTTACCGCAGAATCGGCCGGCGCGTATTCCAGCCGCTCCCGTTCCCGTTTCTCTTTCCTGTGTTTCCGCTGTGATGGGCGTTACAATGAAGCCTTCCGATTCGTTCTCCACCGGCCATCATGTCTTCACCGCTTTCGCCGTTTCCTGAAGCCGCCGACCGTTTTTTCGATGCGCTGGAAGAAGCGTTTGAAACCCTCGCCGACGACCACGATCTCGACTGGCAGCGAAGCGGCGGTATCCTGACTCTCGACATCGGCGACCGACAGTGGGTCGTCAACACGCACGCGCCGCGCGAGGAAATCTGGCTTGCCGGTCCCGGCGGCGCCCACCATTTTCAACGCGACTCCGATGGCGTCTGGTGCGACACCCGCAGCGGTGGATCATTTGCCGTCGTTCTGACCGAAGCCCTGCACAGCGCCGGAATTTCCGTGAGGCCAGACGTTTTATCGGCAAACGGCATCGCCTGATTCGCTTTTACTGCGCCCCGGCAGTTTTTCATTCCCGCAGCAATCCCGCCCACTCCGCCAGCGCCTGCCGGCGTTGCCGCGCTCCCGGGCGCAAGGTTTCCAACGCCGCCCAAAAACGCGGCGAATGATTGAGTTCGCACAAATGCGCCACTTCATGTGCGATCACATCGTCGGCCAGTTCCGGCGGCAGCAGAATCAGCCGCCAGTTCAACAACAGCTCACCACGCGCGTTGCAGCTTCCCCATTGCCCGCGCGCCCGCGACAGACGGACGGCAGCGGGAATTCGTCCCGCCCGTGCCGCCAGCGCCAGCGTTCGCGGCATCAGCACGTCCTCGGCCTCGCGCCGCCACCATTGCCGGACAATCCGTTCAAGCGCGTCCGGTTCCGCGGAAGGTGCTGTTACCTGAATTCCCAACAAATCGACTCGCGCATCGCGCACACCGTTCCGGTTTCCATGGCGTACCGACAACGGCAACATCGCGCCGCGGTACAACACCTCTGCCCCCGGCTGCCAGGCCGGACGCACCAGTGGTCGCGCATGATGCCGCCACCACGCCATCGTCCGAACAATCCAAGCGGCGCGTTCGTGCAACGCCGCTTCTATCTCGTGAACCGCCAACCAGCGCGGCGCCCGCACGACCACGCCATCGGCCTCGATGCGTACCGACAGCGAACGGCGGGCGGCGCGGATCAGTTGATACGAAAGCAGTGTGTCTTGCAGCGCCACCGTGCGGACACTCGCCGTCGATACCATCATGCGATTCCTTTACCGCTCCCCGGAAACGTCATCGGCCACGGAATTCGCTTCTGTCGGCATGCCCAATCTGGCCGTTTCCGTCTCGATCCAATCCTCGACTTCCTGCATCAGCGTTGTCGCATCCTTGCCGGCGGAAGAAATCGGTTTGCCGATCGACAGCGTAATCGTGCCGGCGCGCTTGCCGAAAACGCCGCGCGGCCACAGATATCCGGCGTTGTGCGCGATCGGCAGCACCGGCACCTCCAGCGTCGTCGCCAACCGCGTACCGCCGGTCTTGTAGCGCCGTTTCTGACCGGGAGGCACCCGCGTCCCCTCCGGAAAAAGAATCACCCAGAAGCCCTCTTTGTGGCGTTCTTCGCCCTGTGTATAAATCTGCTGCATCGCCTCACCGCCAGCCTGCCGGTCGATGGTAATCGGCGAGGCCAACCGCAGCCCCCAGCCGAAAAACGGGATCGCCAACAATTCTTTTTTGGCGACGAAACACAAAGGCTGCGGCACCATCAACGGTACCGCCAGCACTTCCCAAGTCGAGCTGTGTTTGGATAACACCACATGCGGTATCGTTCCGTCGGGAAGATGCTCTTGCCCGATGACGCGGTGGCGAATACCGCAGAACACGCGCGCCGCCCACAGATTGAGCCGCGGCCAGATCAGCAGAAAACGGTAGCGCCGCGTCGGCGGCATCCAGAAAAAACACCAGAACAACGGGACGAAAAAAAATGTCAGCGCCGCCTGAAACACGGCAAACAGCAGCGACCCCAGAAATGCGCGCATAGCCAAACTATTCGGCTGGATCGCCGCGCCCCATTGCCAACAAAGCCTCGGCCACTTCGGCCAGGTTGGCAAAAATCCAGGTGTGCTCAGGCAATCCACCGTCTGCCAGCGTTTTTTCGCCTTTGCCGGTACGCACCAGAACCGACAAGCCGCCGACCGCTTCAGCCGCCTGCAAATCGCGCAGCGAATCGCCGACGCAGGGCACGCCGGTCAAATCAACGTGAAACCGCTGCTCGATAGCGCGAAACAATCCCGGCTTCGGCTTGCGGCATTCGCACTCGGCCTGCGCCGAATGCGGGCAGAAAAAAACCGCGTCAATCCGCCCCCCTAACGGGCTTAGCATCTGGTACATTTTTTCGTGAATGGCGTTCAGCGTCTGCATGTCAAACAGGCCGCGGTCTATCCCGGACTGGTTGGTCGCCACGACGACCCGGTACCCGGCAAAATTCAGTTTGGCGATTGCTTCCAGACTGCCTTCAATCGGTCGCCACTCGTCCGGCGATTTGATGAACGAGGCACAGTCGTGATTGATCACGCCATCGCGGTCGAGCACGATCAGCTTGCTCGTGCGCAGACCGGAGGGAAATTCACGGGCGGGAGTCATGATTCTATTTTAACCGCAAAGAACACATAAAACGCAAAGTCACACCGTAGGCTGGCGATGAGCGAAGCGAATCCCGGTATTCTGCCTCACGCAAAGGCGCGAAGACGCGAAGTCTCTCTGCCGTCATTGCGAGCGAAGCGAAGCAATCCAGAAAGGCAAAAAAATCATCGCCATCAATACCCAATTTTTCTGAGCGCGACTTTGGCGCTCTCATGCCCTTGCCCCGCCGCCTTGCGAAGCTGTTTTACGGCTACTGCGTCGCCCTGTTCTGCTGCCTTGCGGAACCACCTCACGCCCTCGTTTGTATTCTTACCTACCCCTTGTCCTTGAACGTACATCACCCCAAGAATAACTTGAGCCGGCGCATATCCCTGCTCCGCAGCTTTGCGGCACCAAGTCACAGCCGCCACATGATTTTTGCTTTCGCGGCACATCATTCCAAGATGAAACTGGGCTCTCGCGTTTCCCTGTCCCGCTGTCTTGCGAAGCTGCTCCAAGGTTTCTGCGTCTCCCTGAACCGTCGGCACAGCAGATGCAATCGGAGCAGTAGAGGAAGCCGCTTGGGGCGGTCGGCTTGCCAAAAGCTCTGCCTTTACCTGTGCCACCACCGTTTTGTCCGAATTCCGCTTCATCCGCCACGTACCGTCTGCGTTTTTGTTTTTTGTGTCAGAATGTATCCGGGCATCCCACGGCAACCCCATAATATCTCGCTCGTTTTGCTGATCAACAGCCGCCTGTGTTATTGTCGGAAGAGGGGATATGAGTGTCCGAGCAATAACCGAAGAGGCCGGTGTGATGCTGCCCGCAATCATCGGGGCAGCGACAGATTTCCCGGCCCATTCCTTCGCAGCCTCCGCATCATCTTTTACAACACTCCTATCATTGGCGCACATCCACCCAAGATTAAACCGGGCATCTGTATCACCTTGCTCCGCAGCCTTGCGATGCCGTTTCACCATCTCCGCATAATTTTTTGTTACGTTTGGGTTCGTTCCGAGGCCAACTTGGGTTAGCGCACCACCCTCATTTTTCTCCTCTTCGTTACCTAGTTGTGGCACTAATGCTTCTGCTAACCCTTTGGGGGCGACTACCAAAATGCAATCACTCTGCCCAATGGTAAGCGATGCTAATTCTTTTACACCTCTGCCAAGTATTGTCCTACGCTGTTCTGCGACCAAGGAACCAGTCTTTTGTAATGCCCGAATAACCTCATTCATACTCATGCCGTTATGCTTACACCATTCCCTCAACGCAGACCGCAAGATATACGCTCGGTTCTTATCTACCTCAAACCGCACCTTCACTTGCGCCCCAGCAGAGGGTAGTTTCAGTACTGTTGTCGGAGCCATCAACGGGTCTCCATCTTTTGTAGTTGTTGCCGCACGCCCAACGGCTACAGTCCCTGGAGCCATAGTCGCGAGAATATCTCTTAGCAGCGAGTCTGTATTGGCTTTGCCACTCTCTTTTCGAGGGGTTCGGCGGAAATCTTCAATCGCCTTATCCAAAAACCCGACAGAAATGCCCAGTCGCTCGGCTTCTTTTCTTCGCACTTGCCCATATTCCAGCAGAGACAAGGCAGCAAGGCGGGCAATTGCCTCCTGTGAGGTTTCGTTTTGTTGCTCGACTGGCGCAGGCGTCCCGATTGCTTGCGCGCCAAGAGCCATCGGCGAATTGATTTCTTCGCGGTGTCTTCCTTCTTTATTTTCTTCGTAGTAAACGTTAAGACCAACAATGGATTTGATTACAGCAACAGCCTCCCCTGCGCTGCAACGAAACCATTCCTTGCCAATATGTTTGCCTGCTGACTTAAAATGGGTGTGCGCTTTTTTCTCAATTTTTGCATGATCATCAACAAGTGCAGCGTACTCAACCTTATGAGGCAGCGGGCTGGCAGTGTCATCCAGTTCTTTCGCGCGAAGCTCCGGGACTTTGACAGAAATGCCAATTTTCACCATCCCCGGCTTCGCTTCATCGGCAATGACGTAGATCCAGCCCTTCATAACGTTACGTTTTGTTTATGCAAACAAGGTAAGCTGAATTTTGTAATTATCTCAAAGAGGCAGAGAAAAGGGGAGCGCGGCCGTTCCGTTCTTTGAGCTTTTCTTCGCGCTTTCGCATGAAATGATTTTTGATGCCTGTTGCGGCGGATTGCACTTCGCTTATCCGCCCTACGATCTGACATCAACCGGCCAGCATCGCGATGTCGGCGACGCAGTTCATCGTCTTCCATATCTCATTGAGCAACGCCAGCCGGTTGGCGCGCACCGCCGGATCATCCGCCATCACCATCACTTCATCGAAGAAGCGGTCAACTTCCCGACGCGCACCGGCAAGAACCTGCAACGCCTTCGTGAAATCACCGGCGTCCATCGCAGTTTTCACCTCGCCGTTCAAGCGTTCATGGAACACCGCATACAAGGCTTTTTCAGCTTCGTCCCGGAACAATGTCGGTTGCACCGCCGCGTGCGTCATTCCCTCGGCGTTTTTCTTCAAGATGTTGACGATCCGCTTGTTCGCCGCCGCCAACGCTTCCGCCTCTGGTAACGCTGCAAATGCCCGCACCGCCTGCAACCGCGCCGGCACCTGCGCTATCGCATCAGGGTTCTGCACCAGCACCGCCTCAATCGCTTGCGTCGTATGGCTCTCTTCTTTCAGCAATCCGCGCAGACGGTCGTAGAAAAAAAGTGCTATCGTCGATTGAGCGCCATGCTGATCGGTTGCCGCGCCATCCTTGCGCTTACCCGCTGACAACAAGGCCGGATTGAAAGCGCCAAACGCCGCACCTATCAATTGCGACAAGCCAACCAGAAGATTCTTTTCGATCACCATCCGCAACACGCCGATTGCCGCCCGCCGCAACCCGAACGGGTCTTTGTCGCCCGTCGGCTGATTGTTGGCGACAAACATCCCGACAATCGCTTCCAGTTTGTCGGCCATCGACACGCAAGCCGCCTCCAACGATTCCGGCAAGCGATCACCGGAAAAACGCGGCCAATAGTGCTGTTCAATCCCCTGCGCCACCGCCGCGTCTTCACCGTCGTGCGTGGCGTAATAACGACCCATCGTTCCCTGCAATTCCGGAAATTCGCCGACCATGTCGGTGGTGAGATCGGCCTTGGCCAGCAGCGCGATCCGCGCCGTTTTCTCCGTGTCGGCACCAAGCAGCACCGCTAATTGTCGAGAAATGTTCACCAACCGTTCGACGCGCTCGCGCTGACTGCCTAGTCCCTTGAAATACACGACTGGCGCCAGCGCTTCGACACGGTCGGCCAGCGGTTTTTTGCAATCCTGCTCGAAGAAAAAACGCGCGTCAGCGAGCCGCGCGCGCAGCACCCGTTCGTTGCCGCCGACAATCGCCTCCGGGCTCTGCGTTTGCAGATTCGAAACCAGAAGAAAGCGCTCGATCAAGCGGCCTTCGTTGTCGGTCAGCGCGAAGTATTTCTGGTTCTGCTGCATCGTCAAAATCAGGCACTCCTGCGGCACTTTCAAGAACGCCGGATCGAAGCGTCCTTCATACACCTCCGGCCATTCAACCAGCGCCGTCACTTCGTCGAGCAACGCCTCCGGCATCACGACTTGCGCCGTTCCGGCGGCCTTCAGCAATCCTTCGACGATCCGGGCACGGCGCTTTTCAAACGACGCAATGACTTTACCTTTTGCCTCCAGCGTTGCTTCGTAATCAACGGCACTGGAGAGGGTGATTTCGGAATCTGCCGCGAGAAAACGGTGGCCTGCCGTTGTTCTTCCGGCGCTCAGTCCCAACGCCGCCACCGGTACAACTTCATTGCCGTGCAATGCCACCAACCGGTGCGCCGGTCGCACGAAACTCACCTCGTTGTAATAGCCGCCCCGCGTCGGATAACGCATCACTTTCGGAATCGGCAATTGCGCGATCGCCTGATCGAGCGCTTCCTGTAAACCAGCCTGCAAGGTTCGTCCTGCCGTCACGCCATCGATAAAAAGCGCTTCCGTCTTGCCGTCGCTTTCACGCCGACAACGGGACAAATCCGTTTCGCTCAATCCCAGCGCTTCGAGTTTGCGTTTGAGCGGCAATGTCGGACGTCCCTCGGCATCGAACGCCACATTAACCGGCAAAAGTTTCTGGGTGAACGGCTGATCCGGCGCTCTCGGCAGCACATCGGTGATCAAGACCGCCAACCGGCGCGGCGTTGCGTACGCCGTCGTCGTGCTCGCAGCATCGAAGAAACGCTCATTCCGCAACCGCGCTTCCAGCGATTCGGCAAATGCCTGACCCAGCCGCTTCAATGCTTTCGGCGGCAATTCTTCGGTCAACAATTCAACAAGCAGCGTGGCAGACGGCATAAACACTCCAGAGGATCAGGCGGCTTGGTGACGGCGTTCGGTCGGCAGCATCGGATAGCCCAACGCTTCGCGCGATTCGACATAGGTTTGCGCGACCAGCCGCGACAACGTCCGAATGCGTCCGATGTACGCTGCGCGTTCGGTGACGGAAATCGCGCCGCGGGCATCGAGCAGATTGAACGTGTGCGCCGCCTTCAAAATCATTTCATAGCCCGGCAGCGGCAGCTTGTCTTCAAGCAATCGCCTGGCTTCGCTCTCGAAAAAAGCAAAGAGCTCGAACAACTTGGCCGCATTGGACGATTCGAAGTTGTAACGCGACTGCTCGACTTCGTTCTGATGGTAAACATCGCCGTATGTCAGCGTACGGACAACACCGTTTTCTTCGTAGGTCGTCCACACCAGATCAAATACGTTTTCTTTCCCCTGCAAGTACATTGCCAACCGCTCGAGACCGTAGGTGATCTCGCCGGTGATCGGGTCGCAATCGAGACCGCCGACCTGTTGGAAATAAGTGAACTGGGTGACTTCCATCCCGTTCAGCCACACTTCCCAGCCCAGCCCCCAAGCACCGAGCGTCGGATTTTCCCAGTCGTCCTCGACGAAGCGCACATCGTTGGTGTTCAGGTCGAAACCCAGCTCTTTCAATGAACCGAGGTAAAGGTCGAGAATGTTTGCCGGCGCCGGTTTCAGCACCACCTGATACTGGTAATAGTGTTGCAGACGATTGGGATTGTCACCGTAGCGCCCGTCTTTGGGGCGGCGCGACGGTTGCACATACCCCGCCCGCCAAGGCTCGGGGCCGAGCGCCCGCAGGAACGTCGCCGTATGCGAGGTTCCTGCTCCCACCTCCATATCGTAGGGCTGCAAGAGCGCACAGCCCTGGCGACTCCAGTAGTCCTGTAAACGAAGAATCAGTTGTTGAAAAGTCAGCATAATCGTCCCGTCGGGTTCGTCCGTAGCCCCCTCCGCCCCACGCCTCGCGCGAAGCCGAAACCAGGCAGGGAAAAACCGGGAGAAGCTGGAGCGGGTGAAGGGAATCGAACCCTCGTATGCAGCTTGGGAAGCTGCCGTTCTGCCATTGAACTACACCCGCATACCATGAAAACCGCAGCCGCTATTGTATGCGGGAAGCGCCTTCTCCGGCAACGCATGGTTCAAGAATCGGGGTTCTGCTCTCTTCTCTCGATACCGGGATCATGCCTGCGTCAGCACCTGCGCCAACACGTCTTCACCGATGTCCTGCCGCACCACGGCTCGCCCCAAACGCTCCAACAGCACAAAACGCATTTTGCCGTCGGCCACTTTTTTGTCCCGTGCCATCAGGGTCATCCAGGTTTCCAGCGGAAGGTTCGGACAAGCCAGCGGTAACCCCAGCGCCGCCAACAACCGTTCCAGCCGTTGCTGCTCGCTTTTTTCAAAACCACAAACCGCCACCGATAAGCGGCCAGCCAGCACCATGCCCACCGCTACCGCTTCGCCGTGCAGCCATTGCCCGTACCCCAGAGCTGTTTCGATGGCGTGGCCGAAAGTATGCCCCAGGTTGAGCAAGGCCCGCTCGCCGCTTTCGCGCTCATCAGCCGCAACGATCATCGCTTTGATCCGGCAGCTTTCATGAATCGCATGGCTGACCGCCGCCGGCTCACGCGTCAGTAACGCTTCGGTGTTTTCTTCCAGCCAATCGAAAAACGCGCGGTCGCGAATCGCGCCGTATTTGACGACCTCGGCCAATCCGGAAACGTATTCGCGCGGCGGCAGCGTTGACAAGGTGTTCGTGTCGATCCATACCTGCTGCGGCTGATAAAACGCGCCGATCATGTTTTTGCCGAGCGGATGGTTGACGGCCGTCTTGCCGCCGACCGACGAATCCACCTGCGCCAGCAGCGATGTCGGCACTTGAATCAGCGGCATCCCGCGCTGGTACAACGCGGCCGCCAGCCCCGCCAGATCGCCGACGACACCGCCGCCCAGCGCGATCAACGGTGTCTGCCGCTCGGCGCGCGACTCGAGAAGCCAGCCCAGAATTTTGTACAGATCTTCCCAGTTCTTGGCGGATTCTCCGTCCGGCACTTGCCACACTTCGATGGAAATCCCCGCCGCAGCCAACCCTTGCTGCAAGGTGACAAGGTGGTGAGACGCGACCGTCGGATTGGTGACCACGAACGCTCGCTGCCCGGAATAAACCGTTCGTAGCAAACGCCCCGCTTCAGAAAAAACGTCTGCGCCGATATGGATCGGATAGCTGCGGGCGCCCAAATCGACTTGCAACACGGTGGAAGGTTTTTTGTCGCGCTCGGTTTGCAACGAATCTGGCCTTGGGTTCATTCTCGGGATTTTTCCTTATTCGGGCTTTTGCAGCGTCTTTTCTTCAACGGCGGCAATCAAACGGGAGACGGCATCCGATGTCGATTCGACAACGCAATGCGCAGTTTGCCGGTACAGTGGATCGCGGAGCTCGTAAAGCTCCTCCAGTCGGCCAGTCGGATCCTCAGCGGCTCGCAACAACGGGCGATCTGTTGCCCGCTGTAAACGCTTCGACAGAACATCAGGCAGCGCATGCAAATAAATAACGAAGCCGTTGGCTCGCAACTGTTCCCGGTTGGCCTCGCGCAAGACCACGCCGCCGCCGGTACTCAATACGATACCTTCGCGCTGCACCAGTTCCGCCAGCAAGGTCTGCTCATGATCCCGGAAAAAAGCCTCGCCCTCTTTTTCGAAAATCTCCGGGATCGCGCGCCCCAACCGATGCACCAGTTCTTCATCGCCATCAATGAAGGGCTTATCGAGTGACGCCGCCACGCGCCGACCGCGCGTGGTTTTTCCCGCGCCCATCAACCCGATCAGAAAAACATTGCCCCGATGCAACCGCATCGGGGCATTGTAAAACAACTTCCGGAGTTCAGGCGATCAGCGCACTGTTTCGACGGTTTCCTTGACGATGCGCGGTGTCAGAAACACCAGCAATTCGGTTTTGTTGCTGGACCGCCCGGTCGTTTTGAACAAATATCCTAGCAGCGGGATATCGCCCAGATACGGCACCTTGTCCACGTCGTTGAGGACTTCCTCCTCGTAAATGCCGCCGATCACCGCCGTATCGCCGTTGTTGACCGAGATTTGCGTGGTGACGTTCTTGGTGTCAACCGACGGAACTTCAAAACCGCCACCCAACTGAACCCGCTGTCCCACCGTGTCCTTGCGAATGTCGATGTTCATGATGACCCGGTTGTCCGGCGTGATCTGCGGCGTCACTTCCAGACGCAACACTGCCTTCTTGAACGAAACAGTTGCCGGGCTGTTGGCCGACCCCGGCGTCACATACGGAATCTCGGTGCCCTGCTCAATCACAGCCGTTTGGTTGTCCGCCGTCACTACGCGCGGGCTCGAGACCACTTTACCGCGCTTATCCGCTTCCAGCGCCGACAATTCGAGGTTGACGAGGTTGCCGGAACCCAGGTTGATCAGCGTCATTGCCAAAGACCCCGCTGGGTTGCCCACCGGCAAATCCACGTTCAATCCCCCTCTATCGGAATAACCGGGAAAGCCTGCTCCCCGTGTCGTTCTCGAGGCGATTTCAAACGGCGTCGGTGTCCGCGTTTCTCGCGTCGTCGTGCCGTCGGTGTTAACCGTCACCGTCGGTGCAGTTGACAACGACCCGGTCGTTCCCACCGCATAGTTGTTGAACGAGAACCCCGCCTGCGACCCGAACCGCACACCGAGCTTCCGGCTAAAACTGTCCGACGCGATCACGATCCGCGCTTCGATCAAGACCTGTCGCACCGTAATGTCAATCCTCCGGATCAACTGCCGAACTTCTTCCAACCGCACCGCCGTATCCTGAACAAACAGGATATTGGTTCGCTCATCGACCACCGCCGTCCCCCGTTTCGACAGGAATTTCTGGTTCGGGTCGGACAACAGCTTTTGCAGATTCTGCGCTTTCTGATAGTTCATCTGGAACATCTCGGTCTGCAACGGTTCCAGATCGCCGATCTGTTGCATGGCCTCGAACTGCTGCCGCTCCTTGAGCGCCAACTCGTCGCGCGGCGCGATCAGCACCACCGAACCGTTCTTGCGCATGTCGAGACCCTTGGTCTGCATGATGATATCGAGCGCCTGATCCCAAGGAATGTCTTTCAAGCGCAAGGTCAGATTGCCCTGAACCGTATCGCTGGTGATGATGTTAAGTCCGGTAAAATCGGCGATCACCTGCAATACCGCCCGCACCTCGACGTTCTGGAAGTTCAGCGACAGTTTGTCGCCCTTGTATCCTTGGCGCGATCCCTGCGTCAATTTGTTGGGATCCTCGACAATGGGCTTGATTTCAAGCGCGAACTGCTTGTCGGTCTGGTACGCCGAGTGCTCCCACAGACCTTTGGGCTCGATCACCATCCGTGTCCTGTTGCCTTGGACAAAGGTATCGATGGTCATGACAGGTGTCCCGAAATCAGCGACATCCAAGCGGCGCGCCAAATTGTGCGGCAAATCCGTCTTCAAAAAATCGACAATCAACTGTTTGCCCTGTTGGCGGATATCGATACCGACCGAATTGTCGGACAAATCGACCACCACCCGACCCTCACCGTTTTCACCGCGCCGGAAATCGACATCCCGCAACGAATGCTGGATATCTCCGGGCTTGGCCTCGGCAAAATGCTGCACCTGTTGCGATGCTGCCGTCGCCTCGTCCTGCAATTCCCCGGTCAGCATCACCACCACCATGTTGCCGTCGAGATCGGTCTTGAATTGCTGCGGTTTGTTCAGGTTCATCACCACCCTGGTTTTTCCACCGCTCTGAATCAGATTGAGGCTGCGTAGCACATCATCGTCAATGGCTTGCCTGACTCCGCCCAGTCCGTTTGCCACACCGGGAAAATCCAGCGCCACCCGTGGCGGGTTGGCGATCGCAAAACCGGCCGGAGCTTGAGAAATCGGCGAAGACAGCGAAAAACGGACGATCGTCTGCCCTGAGCTGCCCTTGGAAACCGCCACGTTTTCGAGACGATTGGTCTGCGCGTGAGCCGACACCGAAAAAACCGTAGCCGCGACCAATACCAAACCCGTTACCCAGCC
The DNA here is from genome assembly GCA_031260355.1 of Burkholderiales bacterium. Taxonomy (GTDB): domain Bacteria; phylum Pseudomonadota; class Gammaproteobacteria; order Burkholderiales; family Casimicrobiaceae; genus UBA931. The sequence continues at coordinate 17,678 of JAIRJZ010000004.1, read as the reverse complement.
CATCGCCCACAGCCAACGGGAGAAGACTCCCTTCATGGGTTGATTGCCTTGGAGTGTCGTTGCCATATCCGCCCTCATCACTATTTCCCAGATTCCACCAAATGCAGCGAGCTCAACCGATCCGTCCAGTCGCCCGTGCCGTCTTGAACCAGCTCTTTGAGCTGGATCTCCGTTTCAGTAATCGAAATGATTCTGCCGTAATCCTGTCCCATGTAATGACCGAGACTAACCTGATAAATATCCTTGCCGGGCGCCTGGATGAGGCCGTACGTCACTCCGTTGCGCTCCATCGTGCCCACCATCTTCAAGCCGTCCAGCGGATACGCTTCCAGCGGTTCCGGCTTGCGCTTATCATCAGGGCCGCCCTTGCTTTCCACTACCCCGATTTTCCGCGGGTAAAACGGATCCTGCGTATCGTAGGCGTTGTAAGTGAAAGGTTCGTATTCCTGAACTTCCGGAATCGGCTCGATCTTGCCGCGCATGCCTTTTCCCTGCTCATTCATCCACACCCGCAAATCCCCGTGCGGCTCACCGCAACCCGCCAACAACAAAGGCAAGCAACATAAGATAAAATACTTTCGCCTCATTGTCGCGTTCCTTATGGCTGCGCCTTTTGTTCGGCCAGTTCTTTCTCATCGAGATAACGGAAGGTTTTGGCGACGGCGTCCATCGTCAAAACCCCTTTGTTGTGGGCGATCGCAATATCGCCCACCGTCACCACCCGCGGCAACGCCGCCACATCGCTGACGAAGCCACCCATCCCGTGATAATCGCCGGTCAGCTTGATGTTGATCGGAATTTCCGCGTAAAAACCGGTTTTCTTTTCCTGCTGTGCCGGTTTGAACAAATCGAATTGCAAACCGCGGGCAATCCCCGCCTGATTGACATCGACCAACAGCGCATCAATCTCGGAACGGCCCGGCAGTTTTTTCACCAGCGCACCGAACTCCCGCTGGATCTGGTCGAGCTGCTCAATGTAAAGATCGTGGTTGATGGTTTTCACCTTGCGCTCGGTATAATTCCCCTTCAACCGGGTTTCTTCCTGCTTCCCCTGCTCAAGCTCCTCGTACATTCCTTTCCAGAGCCCGATCGCGCCCGCGATGACAACGACGGCAACGATAACCAGGCACACCACCGCCTTCTGCCAGCCCGGCCAGTTCCCGGCTTCCTGGAAATTCAGTGACCCCAACGTGAGATTCATGTCGCCCCCCCGCCTTGTGCTGCCGGTTTGCTCGCCTCGGCTGTCACCGTTTTGACATCAAAATTGAGGGTGAATTCGCTGACCATCGTTCCCCGCCTGATCACGACCGCTCTGGTCGGCGCCTGCCGGTCTTCTCTGACTTCCGTCAACTTGATTTCCACCAGCCGCGGATTGTCCAACCATTTGGACGCTTCGATGTTGCGCATGAAGGCCGACACATGCGCATTGGATTGCGCATAACCGACGACGGTCACCGTGTTGCCTCTCTGCCTCAACGACTGAAGGAACAACCCCTCCGGCAGCTGCCGCACCATTTGATCCAGCAAATGAACCGCCTGACTGCGGTTGGCCTGCAACGCTTCTACCGCTTTCTTGCGCTCGACTGCCTGCCGGATCTCTTCCCGCAGTTTGTCGATTTCCTTGATCTGGTTGTCCAGCTTGGCAATTTCCGCTCCAAGGAGTTGATTGCGTCCTTGCTGGGTCTCGATATTGTCCTTAAGCCACATCCAGCCGGCGCCCACAATAGCGGCGCCCGCAATGGCGGCAAAAAACATCGTCATGTTGAATTCGCGCTGCTTCCGCGCGCGTTTTTCCTGACGATAGGGAAGAAGATTGATACGCGGCCGACTCATTCGAAACTCCGCAAAGCAAGGCCACACGCCGTCAACAACAATGGCGCGTCCTGGGACAGTTGCTGTGCGCGCACACGCCCGGCAACTTTCATTAACGCGAAAGGATTGGACGTCGTTACCGTCACGCCGGTTTGCTTACCCACCGCTTTTTCGAGCCCCGGAATCAAAGCGCACCCTCCCGCCAGAACGATCTGCTGGATTTGTCCGTGCGTCGTCGTGGTGCTGAAAAATTGCAGGGCGCGGGCGATTTCCATCGCGAGGTTCTCGATGAACGGCTGCAACACCTCTTTTTTGTAACTGTCCGGCAACCCGCCGCTTTTTTTGGCCGCTTCGGCTTCCGCCTGCGGCAAACCGAATGCCCGTTGAATCTCAATCGTCAATTGATTGCCGCCGAAATCCAGTTCCCTCGAAAACAACAACTCTTTATTGTTGAAAACGTAAAAGTGGGTGCTCTGTGTGCCCATATCGAACAGCGCGACGTTCTGACCCCGTGCCTTTCCCGGCAGCGACGACGCCATCGCAGCGAAAGCGTTCTGCATCGCCAGCGACTCGATATCGACCACATGCGCCTTGGCACCGGCGCCTTCGGCCAGCGCCACGATGTCGTCAACTTTTTCCTTGCGAGCCGCCGCGATCAGCACTTCGACCTCGCCCGGCATGTTCGGTGCCGGCCCCAAGACCCAGTAATCCAGATTCACCTCATCCAGCGGGAAGGGGATCGACTGGTTGGCCTCGGCCTCCACCGTCAATTCCAAGTCTTCTTCTTTCTGGTCGGCCGGCACCGTGATTCTCTTGGTGATTGCCACTGCCGACGGCAAGGCCAATGCCACTGCCTTGGTGCTGCCCCCCAGCCGCTTCAACCCGCGTTTGAGGATAGCGCTAACCTGTTCAATGTTGGTAATATTACCGTCTTGCACAAAGTCCTTCGGCACCCCCTCGATCGCGTAGCGCTCCAGTTGGAGTTTTCCGTTACGGCTCGACAACTCGACCATCTTGATCGAGGTTGTCGCGATGTCGACCCCGATCAGCGTCGATGGCCGGCCACCGAACAAAGAAGAAAGATTATCGGATAGCATAATTCAGAGCGAGTGAACGTTTTTTACCAATCTACATTAAAATGTGAACGTAAGCCCCGAATAAAATGAAATATCTTGTACCTTTTTACAAAGTGTTGTAAGCCCGACCACAAAATACCTATGTATAAAAGTCAAGTACTTTTTTTGTCCTTCTTTATTTCAACGTGATAACCCGCTGGTTTCTTTACCTCTCTTCCGTCATCCTGGGGCTGGCCTTGGTGGCGGCTTTATTGGGCGGTTTCGTCATCGCCCTACTCTACCCGACGCTGCCCGATCTGGATGTGCTGACCGATTACCAACCCAAAATCCCGCTGCGGGTCGTTTCCAGGGAGGGCGTCCTGCTGGGAGAATTCGGCGAAGAGCGGCGCTCTGTCGTACGCATCAATGACGTCCCCCAGATCCTGAAAGACGCCATTCTGGCCGCCGAGGACGAGCGTTTCTACTCACACGGCGGCATCGACTACCTCTCCATCCTGCGCGCCGCCATTGCCAACCTGACCTCAAACCGGCTTCAAGGCGGCGGCACCATCACGATGCAAGTCGCCCGCAACTTTTTCCTGACTCGGGAAAAGACGCTGACGCGAAAACTGCGGGAAGCGTTGTTGGCTTGGAAAATCGAGGCCAATTTGTCGAAAGACCAGATCCTCGAGTTGTACATCAACCAGATCTTCCTCGGTCAACGCGCCTACGGCTTCGCCGCCGCCGCCCAGATTTACTACGGCAAAAACCTGCCCGACATCACGCCGGCCGAAGCCGCGATGCTGGCGGGGTTGCCGGCGGCTCCCTCCGCCTACAACCCGCTGGTCAACCCGCAGCGCGCCAAATGGCGACAAGCCTATGTCCTGCGCCGGATGCACGAATTGGGGCGTCTGGATAACAAGGCGTTTGAAGCCGCCAAGAACGAAACACTGAACGTCCGCCAGCACCTGCTGAGTTCCCGCGAACGCTCGGGGCTGCGCGCCGAATACGTCGCTGAAATGGCGCGCCAGAGGGTCGTCGAAGCTTACGGCAAAGAGGCCTACACCCGCGGGCTGACCGTCTGGACCACGGTTTCGGCCGAAACACAGGCTGCCGCTTACCGCGCCGTCCGGCAAGGCGTACTGGATTACGACCGTCGCCATGGCTACCGCGGCCCGGAAAGCTATGTCAACTTGCCCGATCCTCTCGCCGAAAACGACCCCGATCTCATCGATCAGGCCTTTCAGAACCTCACCGACCACGGCAACCTGCTCGCGGCCATCGTCCTCGACGCCAGCGCCGAACGAGTTCGCGTACTGATTTCCAACGGCACCGTTGCCGCCATCACCGGCGCCGGCTTGCGTTTCGCCCAAGCCTCGCTGCCGCCGAAAGCGCCGGCCAGCATCCGGTTGCGGCGCGGCGCCGTCGTCCGCGTCGTCCAAGACAAAGACCAGTGGGCAATCAGCCAATTGCCGCAGGCCGAAGCCTCGTTCGTCGCCCTTCACCCGCAAAACGGCTCGGTCATGGCGCTGGTTGGCGGTTTCGATTTTGAGCGCAACCAGTTCAACCATGTCACCCAAGCCCAACGCCAGCCGGGGTCGTCGTTCAAACCCTTTATCGACTCGGCAGCGCTGGAAAAAGGTTTCTCCCCAGCCACCGTGGTCAACGACGGCCCGTTTTTCGTTCCCGCCGAAGAAGCCGGTGGCCAAGACTGGGAGCCGAAAAACTTCGGCGGCGACTTCGAAGGTCCGATGCCGCTGCGCACGGCGCTGGCCAAATCGAAGAATCTGGTCACGATCCGCGTATTGCAAGCGATCACCCCGCAATACGCCCAGGACTACATCACCAAATTCGGCTTCCCGGCCAGGCAACATCCTCCCTATCTGACGATGGCGCTGGGCGCCGGTTCGGTCACGCCGATGCAGATGGCCGCCGCCTACGCCGTTTTTGCCAACGGTGGTTTCCGCGTCGATCCCTATTTCATTGACCGCATCACCGACGCCCGCGACAACACGCTCTATGTTCGTCCGGAACTGCCGGAAGGCGAAGCCCGGCAAGTCGCGATCGACCCGCGCAACGCCTTTGTTATCACAACCATGCTGCGCGATGTCGTCACCCGCGGCACCGCTACCCGGGCGATGGCGCTGAAACGCCATGACCTCGCCGGTAAAACAGGCACCACCAACGATTCCGTCGATACCTGGTTCTGCGGTTACAACGCCAACCTGGTCGGTGTCGCCTGGGTTGGGTTCAGCCAGCCCAAATCGTTGGGCAACCGCGAAACCGGCGCGGTCGCGGCATTGCCGATCTGGATTTCTTTCATGCAGACCGCGCTCAAAGACACACCGGAAACGCCGCTTAACCCACCGCCGCATGTGGTGTCCGTTCGGATCGACCCGGAAACCGGGCAACGCAGCGATAAAAGTTCCACCACCGAATGGTTTTACAGCGAATTCCAGCCGGAGGAAGCGCTGCCGCTGGGAAGCGGTCATTCGCTCGAACGGATTTTTTAGAAAACGATGAGGCGCCATAGCCACCCGGATCGCACGAAGCCGGAAACCCGGATGGCGCAGCAGCAACGCGCCCGGATCGCTCAAGCGGCTGCCGTATTAATCCTCGAACACGGACTCACCGATTGGCATGACGCCAAGCGCAAGGCCGCCCGCCAATTGCTGCTTCCCGAGAACAGCGCATTGCCCGGCAACGATGAAATCGAGACCGCGCTTTTCGAGCATCAGGCACTGTTCGGCGGTGACGCTCACGCGCAGCAACTGCGCGCCCGGCGGCGACAGGCTCTCGTCTGGATGAATCGCCTCGCCACCTTTTCGCCGAAACTTTACGGCGCGCTCGCCGAAGGCTGGGGAGGAGAACATCAGGACATTCGTCTCGAACTGGTCGCCGACGATCCCAAAACAGTGGAACTGCGGCTGATCGACGCCGCCATCCACTATCACCCTGCTCCCGCCAAGGCGACTGAAAGCGTCATGCTGCGGGCCGACGATGGCACCAGTGAAGTTTTGCTGCGCATCGAAACGCCGACCAGCCGGCAACAACGCGGTAAACCGGCGCATCGCGTGCTGGATCGCGCGGCACTGAAAGCACTACTCGAAAACCCGCCCGACGAAGCCGACGAACCGTCTTTCCCGCCCCAACCGTAGCAATAGCTGCTGTTATTTCTCTTGCAGCCACTCTGCCGCAGTCAACGCAAAATACGTCAGAATCGCGTCAGCGCCGGCTCGCTTCATTCCCAACAACGCCTCCAGCACACAGGCCTGTTCGTCGAGCCAGCCCTGCTGCGCCGCCGCCTTGAGCATCGCGTATTCGCCGGAAACCTGATACACCGCGGTCGGCACCCCGAACGCCTCCTTGACCCGGCGCACGATGTCGAGATACGGTAGTCCGGGCTTGACCATCACCATATCCGCCCCCTCTTTCAAATCCGCATAGACTTCCCACAATGCTTCATCGCTGTTGCCCGGATCCATTTGATAGGTGTATTTGTTGCCGCCGCCGAGATTGCCGGCAGAACCGACGGCGTCGCGGAACGGCCCATAAAAGCTCGACGCGTATTTGGCCGAATACGCCATGATCCGCGTGTGAATCCGCTTTTGCGCATCGAGCGCCTGGCGAACCGCGCCGATCCGGCCGTCCATCATGTCGGACGGCGCCACGATATCGGCGCCGGCCTCGGCATGGCACAACGCCTGTTTCACCAGCGCCTCGACGGTCTCGTCGTTCATCACGTAGCCGGTAGCGTCGAGCAAACCGTCCTGACCGTGGCTGGTGTACGGGTCGAGCGCCACATCGGTCATCACCCCCAGCGCCGGAAATTCCTTCTTGAGGCGACGCACCGTCTCCGGCACCAGCCCGTCGGGGTTCCACGCCTCACGAGCAGTTTCGTCCTTGAGGTCGGCGTCAATTACCGGAAACAGCGCCATCACCGGCACTCCCAGCCACACGCAACGCTCCGCGTCTTTCAGCAGCCCATCGACGCTTTTGCGCGACACCCCCGGCAACGACGGCACCGCCTCCTCGCGCCCCTCGCCGGCCAGCACGAACACCGGATAAATGAAGTCGCTTGAGCTTAGCGAGTACTCACGTACAAGATCCCGCGAAAAGGCATCGCGACGCAAACGGCGGGGACGGCGGGTCGGAAATTCTCCGGTAAACGCGAAATTCATGAACGGCTCCAGCAAAAAAACGCATAAAGGTAGATGCTAATCGTCCGCCTCCTTATTGGCAATTAGTTGTGACGTTAGCATTCATTGTAAACTCATGTAAAACTTTCGGTTTTCTATGAAACTTTCCCTGATTTCTCTTATCCTATCCAAAGACGGCAACGTCTCCCGCTTTCCTCCCTGAGCGGGTGCTTGTTCCCTTTGCGGAACAGGCTTAGACCCCGGATCACTCCCCTTGGTGCCGGGGTCTTTCTTTTTCAGGCATATTGATAACCGTCTGCCAACGCCTTTGCGGCAGCGGCATCACTTCCGCCGCAGCACAAACCCGAACACGCCGTTCGCGTCCTCATCACGCACCAGCAACGTGTTACCGGTCTGCTTCGCAAACGACTGAAAATCGCCGACGCTGCCGGGATCGGTGGCGACAACGCGCAAGGTTTGCCCGGACGCCATTTCGCTCAATGTTTTTTTAGCGCGCAGAATCGGCAACGGGCAATTCAGGCCGCAGGCATTGAGTTCCCGGTCAACCGGCATTTCGAATACCGAAAGCGGCAGGTTCACTGCGAATCCCCGGAACCGTCGCGCGCAGCGGTCGCCGCACGGATGCGTTCGACCAACGCCGTCGTCGATCGCTGAAACCGGAAAGGAATGGCGACGAAACGGCCACCGTGCGCGATGACCTCGGCGGCACCTGCCGTGGTGGTCGCTGAATAGTCGCCTCCTTTGACCAGCACATCCGGCATTGCCGCCGCAATCAACGCCTGCGGCGTATCGTCGTCGAACGGCACGACGAGATCGACGCACGCCAGCGCCGCCAACACCGCCATCCGGTCTTCCAGCGGATTGAGCGGCCGGTCGCTGCCCTTGTTCAGACGGCGCACCGACGCGTCGCTGTTGACCGCCACCACCAGCGCCGCGCCCAATTGCCGCGCTTGCTCAAGGTAAGTCACATGGCCGCGATGCAGCACATCGAACACGCCGTTGGTGAAGACCAGCGGCCGCGGCAAGCGCGCGATGCGCGCCAGCGCGTCACCCGCCTCAACCATCTTGGCCGGATAGCGCGGAGCCGGCAACGCCGCCGTATCGGTCATGGGTTTTCGTCGGTGTATTCAAAAATAAGAACGACGCGCTTGACACCGCTCGTCTTGCGCGCGATGTCGGCCGCCTGTGCGCCTTCCGCTCTCTTGACGAGCCCCATCAAATAGACGGTGCCGCGCTCGGTCACCACCTTGACGTGCGTCGGCGAAAACTGACTGTCAACGAACCGCGCTTTCACCTTCGACGTGATGTAACTGTCGTTGGCACGGGAAGACAAACTGGACAGCGATCCGATCAACAACTCGTTCTCAACCGCGCGTACCCGCTCTTCTTTCGCGGCGATTTGGGCAACGCCGTCCCAAATCGTCTGATCCGGCACTTCGCCGGTCAACAGGATGATTCCGTTGTAGCTTGTCACGCTGACCCGCACCCTTTCACCGTATTGCGCGTTGACCTTGTAAGCGATCGCCGTGCTCGTCGTCGTGTCGTCAAGCTGGGCGCCGGTCTTGCGCCGATCGGTCGCCACCACGACTCCGGTCGTCGCCGCCGCGCCCACCAACAGCGGAGCGCACCCCGACATCGGCACCAACACCGGCGCCAGAAGCGCCAGCGCCATCAACGGCGTCAACCCCTGCCGAAGCCGCGAAATCTTTCTCCTCATCCTTCTTCTCCAAGTAAACGAACATCGATAGCGTCGCACAAACAGTGCAATATGAGCAGGTGCACTTCCTGAATCCTGGCCGTCCGCGCATGCGGCACGCACAGATGCACATCGTCCGCCGACAACATGCCGCCGATCGCGCCGCCGCCTTTGCCGGTCAATGCCACGATGCGCATCTCGCGCTCCCGCGCCGCGTCAATTGCCCGGATCACGTTACCGGAATTGCCCGACGTTGACAACGCCAGCAACACATCGCCGCGAACACCGAATGCCCGCACCTGCTTTTCAAAAATAGCGTCGAACGCGTAATCGTTGCCGACTGCCGTCAGAATCGACGTATCGGTCGTCAGCGCCATCGCCCGCAATTCCGGCCGCTCGCGCTCGAAACGGCCGACCAGTTCGGCGGCAAAATGCTGGGCATCGGCGGCCGAACCGCCGTTACCGCAAGCCAGAATTTTTCCGTCGGCCAGCAGACACTCCGTCATCAACTGTCCGGCACGCGCGATCTCCGGCGCCAGCAACGCCGCCGCTTCCTGTTTCAAACGGGCGCTGTCCAGAAAATGGTCAACGATCCGTTGCTCGAAATCCATCTCCGCCATTCTTGCTCCGTGACTCTTGTTCAAACAACCGTAGGCTAACGCGAAGCGTGCAAAATGTCACGCTGCCAGCACAATTGATTTGCATCGAGCGCCTCCAGCAGCACGGCGTCAAAGCGACACGGCGGCTCTTGTCCCAATTCCGCCAGGTAATGTTGCGCCGCCCGCCACAGCCGTTGCTGTTTTTGCGCCGTGATGCTGGCCACGGCGCCGCCGAACGCCGGCGAACCACGCAGCCTGACCTCGACAAACACCAGTGTTGCACCGTCACGCGCAACGATGTCGATCTCACCGTAACGGCTTCTCACATTGTGGGCGACGATGACCAATCCCTGCCGTGCCAGAAACGCCGCCGCCAACGCTTCCGCCTCCCTGCCCCGCTTCTGATCGGCATGGGTGCGCGAGGGACTCATGGCGTCTCTGCCGGTCGCAAACGGCCTTTTTCGAACACCGCCAACTGGCCGGCGCGCGCTAGCCCTTCTTTGCGGCTGAAGCGGATAGCGCCGGTCGCCCCTTCTAGCTCCATCGCCTCCGGCGGGCCGCCCAGAAACGCCGCCGCCGTCTGAAACGCATCGTAACCCAGCGCATACAGCCGCGCCGTCGCCGGCGATACCGGTAACGGCGGCAACCCCTTGAACCGCGCCGCCTGCGGCGTCACCAGCCAGGGGATTTCAACCACCTGCAAGCCGTCGAGCGCCACCGCCTCAAACTGCTCCTGCCGCTGGTAAACGTGACCGCTGGCATAGGTCGGCCAGGTTTTTGTTTGCACACGCGCCAGTGCCGCGTCGTTGCCTTCAACCGCCAGCAATACCGCCGACGGCGACAAGGCTTCCAGCCGCGTCTTTAACGTCGCGATGTCCTCCGTCGAAAAGCGGACACGCTCCGGCGGCGCCACGCCCAACCGCAACCACTCATCGATGAAGGCGTCGGCAAAGCGTTTCATTAGCGGCGTTTCATTGCTCAGCACCACCGGATTACCTTCGCGCCCTTCAATGAAAATTTCACGTGCGAGAAAGCGCGCATCGCTTTCCACCGTCAGCGTCAACGGCAACAGATTGGAAGGCAGCTTCGTTTCCTCATCACCGAATTGCGTCAACACAATCGTCCAGGCCAGCGGCGGCATTGCCCGCAACGCTTCCAGATCGTCGCGCACCAGCGGCCCCACCATCACCGACACCCCGGCGTCGGTCGCCTGCTGAAAAGCTGAAACCACCTCGCCGTCGCCGTGCTCAATCACCAGGCACGACTCCTTGGCTTGCGCCGCCTCGGCGGCTGCGATGAATCCCGCCTTGACCGCCTGCGCCGCGCTGCTGTACGCCGGGGCTTTGCCCGGCAGAATAAGCGCGATGGAGGGTTCTTTCGATAGCGTTTTCGGTGGTGCTTTCGACGGCAAGGGCAGTGGTTTTTCCGGTTGCGCGCCTGCCCGCGCTTTGCCGCCGCGCAACGCTTCCACCGCATCGAGCCGTTCCTGTACGGTTGGCTCCGGCGCTGTCCAGCCCGTGCCACCAGAAGACGGCGCTGTTTGCGCGCTCGTTAGCACCGCCCATGAAGCAAGAAACAACACAAACAACGCTAGAATGGCGTTTACCGCAACCGCCCGTTTCCTGTCGCCGCCGATTCCTCGCAAAGCTCCGTCATGTCCCACGATTCTGCCCTCACCTCTGATTCCGCGGTACCCGCCCGCATCTTCCGTGCCGAGAAGGGGACATTATATGTGCTTGCCACACCGCTCGGAAATTTGCGCGACATCACCCTGCGCGCGCTCGACATCCTGGGCTCCGCCGACCTCATCCTCGCCGAGGACACCCGGGTTTCCGCCAAGCTGCTCGCCCACTATGGCATCAAAGCGTCGCTGCGCGCCCTGCACGAACACAACGAACGCAAAAGCGCCGACGCGGTCGTCGGCCTCTTGCAGCAAGGCCACAGCATCGCACTGATCAGCGATGCCGGCACCCCTGCCGTCAGCGACCCCGGCGCACGGTTGGTCGCCGCCGTGCGCGCGGCGGCACTGCCGGTCGTGCCAATCCCCGGCCCGTGTGCGCTGATCGCCGCCGTTTCTGCGGCTGGATTGAACGCAGAACATTTTTACTTCGCCGGATTTCTGCCTGTTCAATCCAAGGCACGCCGCGCACAGTTGGAAACATTGCGCACACTCGACGCCGCCTTGATCGTTTACGAAGCGCCGCACCGTGTGCGCCACACCATCGGCGATCTGGTTCAAGCCTTCCCGGAACCGCGCGATCTCGTCATCGCTCGCGAATTGACCAAAGCTTTTGAAACCGTTGAGCGTGTTCCGCTCGCCGATGCCATCGTCTGGCTCGACGCCCACCCCGACACCGAACGCGGTGAGCTCGTGTTGATCGTCGATACGCCCGCCACCACACAGAAAACACCGCGCGACACCGCATCCGACGATGCAACACTGGCCCGCTGGTTACCCGCGCTGCTCGAAGAACTGCCGCCGGCGCGCGCCGCCCGCGTCGCCGCACTGGCGACGGGACTCCCGCGCAGCGAGATTTACGACAAGATTAAAGAGCGGAAGCCGTAAGAATCAAGCGCAAGAATCGTAGGTCGTGGTGAGCGCGTCGAACCGCGACGAGTCGGCCTCAAGCGGAGACACGAAACCGCGAAGAAGAACAAACCCTCTCCCCTCCGAGGGAGAGGGTGGCCGAAGGCCGGGAGAGGGGGCTTCACTGGTACACTCTGACATCAGTCCACCCCTCAAAAACAGTTATAGCAATTCGATTCAATGCGGAATTTACACTTGCCGGCTTCCTATTGATGAAATATCTTAGCTAAGCGACGCAATAGTGCTTTTCTAACTCGACGCATAGGAACAGCCCACGCAAACGTCACGTCCGTGGCAACATGACTCTTTGCCCCCAACGACCGCGTCAACACCACACAAGGGTCTGTTTTTTACCCTGAAATGTGTATATCATTCACTGGGTTTCCCGCCGTCGCCCACTAAGCTGGCACGCCCAGAAAAGAGGAAGCCCGGCGGATTGCTCCGACCGGGCTTGGATACAGGTTATTCACCTTTATTGTAGCAACGGCTCTCACCCCGGTTAACCACAACGATTAGGACTATAAAGGAAGAAAGCATGTCTGGCAAGACCACTAATCCGCTCACCTTTGGTTTCGACATCGGCATCGCCTCGGTCGGCTGGTGTGTACTCGGTGAGGATCACATCGTTGGCCTTGGGGCACGGTGCTTCGACCCTAGTGAAGACGAAAAGGGCGAACCGCATAACCAGAAGCGTCGTGCCGCAAGAGTGGCTCGCAACCGGCTGCACATGCGCCGTTGGCGGTTACGGCAGTTACTGCGGCTATTTTGTGATGCGGGAATTATCTCCAAAGCTGATCCACAGCTACTCGTAACGCCTCCTCGTACCAAGCATGAACCAGAGATGGGGCCTTGGCAATTACGTGCTCAAGGATTGGGGCGACCGCTGGAACCCATTGAATGGGCACGAGTGCTGTATCACCTGGTCAAGCATCGGGGATTCGAGTTTTTCCGTAAAAGCGAAATCAACTCTCGCTCTGATGGTGCCGCAACCGGGGGAAACGGTGACAACGGACAATCTGCATCCGCAGCCCCTTCGGAAGAATCCAATGTCGACACGGACAAGCAAAAGCTTACCAAGGCGCTGGGAGATTCCAGCAAGCGCCTCGGTAAATATCGCAAGCTCCTGGGCAAGCCTGACCTGACCGTTGGCACTTTGGCTATCTGGCTGGCACAAAAAGACTACGCCCCTGGCGAGCCTCGCCCTGATAAAGATGACTGTATTGAATCGAACACCTTCCACAACAAGAGCGGGAGCTACCGGCACGCTTTTGTCCGGGCAGCACTGCGCCACGAGTTACAAGAACTCTTCAAAGCACAAATTGAACACCAGAATCAATACACGACCCAAGAACTTCCAGACGATGGCCAATACTTGCAACAGATGCTTGCTGCTTATGGTGCATCCGGCATTCCTGTCGGCGGGGAATCCCGCCGGGTAGGCAAAACATTTCAAGAAGCCGTCTTCGACCTGTTCGACCTTCAGCATCCGCCCCTTTATGAAGAACAAATTCGGGAAATGGTCGGTGAATGTGAGTTGATAAAAGGCAAGCAACGCGCTTCCAAAAACGCCTTTTCCGCCGAACGTGCAACTTGGCTTGAAAAGCTCAACCATCTGAAAATCCGCCGAAATGGCAAAGAAAATTTCCTGACAGCGGAAGAACGCGCCTGTCTGCTGAATCTACCCTACGAGCATCGCGTGGTTACGCTGAAACTCATTCGGGAAACCTTGATGGCGCACACGGGTTTTCCCGCTTCATGGAAAGAGGCGAGCTTTAACGTCACGAGTTATCAGTCCAAACCTGTCAGCGATGGCGCGTGGATTTTCATTGCTTCGAATGGGCGAGAGCCGCTTAGCCTTACGAAATGGGCCGATAATAAGGAACGCAAAGAAAAACTCAAGAAAGCAAAAGAGTCGCTGACGAGTGGCGTCATTACTTTTCAACAACTACGTCAGCAACTCGGCCTCGCCGACTCGGATCGTTTCACCTGCAAACTTAAAGAGACAACCATCATTCCGAAGGCAGAAGAAGCGACGGAACGTATCCGCTTTTCCGTCCAAGGGGATGGCATTCTTGCCTCCGGTCAATCGTTTCGTTACATCCCCACCATCGGCAAGGCCAAAGTACTACCCAAGGTCGCTTGGAAACAGCTTTCATCACTTCAGAAACATTCCAGTGCAACCCTTGCCGATTGGCGGACAATGCTTACTTCGCTGAAAGAAATGTCCGGGATTTGGCAATTCGAGCATTCTGTTCAAACGGAAAGCACAGTTGAGTTCGAAGCCGAAGTTCAAACCCCTGTGCCGTTGCAGTTCGAGGACGCACAAACCGTCGAAGCCGACCACAAACTTGTGGAGTTCAAAGGCTGGCACACTCTGCGGTTGGCACTGGCTGAACGATCCCCCGAACGATGGGCACAAATGCAGGTCGCCTACTCGCAACCTCTCAGTGATGAAGGAAAAAGAGCAGCAGAAAGTATTGATGGTATTGCGACTGTTCTTGCGGTATGCCAGACCGACCAAGAAATTGAAAAGGAGTTGAGCGATCTCGGCTACAGCGAGGCCGAGATTGAAGCTCTACAATCCATCAGCTTCAACAAATTCCGCAACCTGAGCTTTGCTGCTTTACACAAGATACTGCCTTACCTTGAAGAAGGACATGTTTACAGCGAAGCCTGCAAACAGGCCGGCCTCTCACACTCCGAGAAGAGAACTGAGAAAAGAACGCCTTGGCTTCCACCTCTGGAAACCTATATCTACCAGCGTTACCGCCACGGCAAACTCACCGGGCATGTAGAAAGTCGCTACAAGGAATTGCGCAACCCGGTTGTGGCCCGTTCCTTTAACCAGGCACGACTGGTTTTCAATGCCCTGATCGCCAAACATGGCTCACCCGCGTATGTCCATGTGGAAACTGCACGCGACCTAGCCCGCTCCAAAAAGCTGCGCGACAAAATTTCGTTTGAACAAAACGCCAACCGAAAACGCACTGAAAGCTTACGCGCATCTTTGCGTGATAAGTTAGGCCATGATCCCAACTCAATTCAACTCCTCAAGATGCGACTCTATGGCGAGCAGGGTAGTCAGTGCATCTATACCGGCACGTCTCTCGAGCCGCATATTGATTCCATCCTGCATAATGAAGAATTCGTTGAAATAGACCATATCTGGCCTCGCTCCAAAACTTTTGACAACAGCCTCGACAACCGGGCGCTGGTTATCGCAGGAGCCAACCACGACAAAGGGAACCGCATCCCTTATGAGTTCCTCAATGGTGCGGGCGGTGACCCTCGCTGGCGAGAGTTTGAAAAGCGCGTACTCGCCTGCAAAGGCATGAGCGCCGAAAAACAGCGTAGGCTCTTGTCCAAGAGCCTGGAAGATGCTGATGAGTTCCTGGCTCGCAACTTGGTGGACACACGCTACGCCACGCGCATGTTCGCCAATATGCTGCGCGAAAAAATCGAATTTGCGGGTGGCGCAACCCCCGATGAGTTGGAGGCCATTTCGCCCGATGATGACGGCACGACCCGCTGGAACCGATACCAGCGTGCCCGTGTGCGCAGCCCGCAGGGTCGCTTGGTGGATTTTCTGCGTGGCAAATGGGGATTGGATCGCGCCAAGGACAGAGAGAACAGCGATCTACACCACGCACTTGACGCTTGCATCATCGCTGCCTGTACGCCGCAGGTGATTCAGCGGGTGAACAACTACTTCGCTCAAGAAGAAAATGAGCCGAACAGCCACCGCTTCAAACGTAATACCGACGGTACTTATACGTGCCGCACAACTGGTGAAATCATCAACAAATCTGAAGCACGTGAGCGCGGTCTTTACCTGCCAGCTCCTTGGGACAGTTTCCACCGTGACGTGTTGAATGCTTTGGATCGGGTCTTCATTTCGCGTCGCCCCAAGCGCAAATCCGCAGGCGAGCTGCATGACGCCAACCCCAAGGGTATTCGCTACTTGCCCGTACCGCTGGTGGATTTGACTGAGGACATGCTGGCGGAGGATCGCTTACGTGAAATCACAGGCCGTCGTCGCAAGAATTATGAAATATTGCGCAAGGTTTTGCGATTAGCGGATGGCGATGCGCAAGTTGCATTTGCTAATGGGTGTGAAATTCAGGGTGCGGGCGGCAAACCCAAGCTTGTCCATGGCATTGCATTACCCGCATGGAGCTCGCCAGATGGCTACTTGAAACAAAAGAAGAGTGCTCTGGCGAAAACCAACAAAGAAAGACGTATGGAAGGCTCCGGAAAGATTATTGAGAATACTGTATCCGCGAGAAAGACTGTGCAACTCACCAGTCTCAAGAAAAAAAAGCTCACCGAAGCCGCATTAGGCAGCGTGTTCTATCGTCGCAACGAAGAATTGCTCGAAGCCCTGAATAATCAGTTGAATAAATTTGGCGACGACGCAAAAAAAGCATTTGCCGAACCGTTCCGACCGCCCAAAGGCAAGTCAGGCAAGGAGAGACCGCTCATTCGTTCCATTCGGCTGCCCGTTACACAAGATAGTGGCATGTTGGTGCGCGGTGGCATCGCGGGATTAGGTGCCAGCATTTACACAGAAGTCTATCGGACGGAATCGGGCTTTTTCTTTCGCCCGCGCTACGCAGCCGCTGAAGAATCTATGTTCGGCTTGGAAGAGCTTCCAACTGGAGCTAAGCATCAATTCAACCTGCGGATTGATGACCCCATAGAAGTTGTCTTGACCAGCGGAGAAGTAATTCCAGGAGGAGACTTTCCCGGCTATTTCGTTATGTACGAAGGTGATGGGCGTATGAAAATTCGGACGCATGATCGACCAGGAAAAGCTCCGCGAAAAACAAACCAAACTGAAGAAAATGCTGAAAGCAATGATAATGAGCAATCTGAAAGGGTAGAGACAGATACTGTCAAAGATACCTCATTGCATCGATTCCGCACCAAAGACATTCAAGAACTCTATAAATTCAAGGTTGATATTCTGGGCAACTTCAAAAAGGTTGGCGACAGCTCTTAACATGACTTGGCGTAGCGTTGTTATCTCTAAACCTGCTCGGCTACGAAGAGAACATTTCTCGCTTGTAATCGAGCAGGAAGAAACCGCTTTTATCCCGTTCGAGGATATCGCGGTAATTGTTCTGAACCACCGCGAGATCACTCTTACTCATCCACTGCTGTCAGCCTGCGCTGAATACGGCATCAGCCTTTTCTCTACCGGTGATAATCATCAGCCAAATGGCGTATTCCTGCCCTATTTGCAGCATTCGCGAGCCACGCGCATATTGCGTCTGCAACTCGATATCACCAGACCAGCCACCAAGCAGGCATGGGCGACGATAATACGACACAAGATCGCCAACCAGGCACGTTGTCTGACCCTCGCCAAGCGCGATGGCACAAAGCGGTTGGAGTCGTATGTGCGCCGTGTACGTTCGGGAGATCCGGAAAATTGCGAGGCTCTGGCGTCGGCGCATTACTTTTCGCAGTTATTCGGCATCGGCTTTTATCGTGACCAAGCCCGTTGGATCAATGCTGCGCTCGATTACGGTTATGCCGTACTACGCGGAACCATCGCGCGCGGGTTGGTTGCACATGGGCTGTTGCCTTCGCTTGGACTGTTTCATGCCAGTGAGCAGAATGCGTTCAATCTTGCGGATGACGTCATTTGTCAATTACGGTTTAAAAGTGCACCACTGTTTCGGTGCAAAAGTGCACCACTTTGTTGCGTTTATGTTTTTTAGTGTTCTGATCGGTTTTTGAATCGGTACGAATCATTGCCGGTTT
>JAIRJZ010000081.1 GCA_031260355.1 Burkholderiales bacterium | reverse complement strand
AGTTTTTGACGGGAAAAGTGAATTGAAGCCGGGATGGCGCGCGCAAAACGTGAAAGTGATTCGAGCCATTGATCCCGAATTGACGTACACCTTTTTCAATTTTCGCGATCCGACCGTCGGCGGTTTTGAAAAAGAAAAACTGGCGTTGCGCCGAGCCATCATCATGGCGTACGACCGTGAAGAAGAAATCGAAGTGATCCGCAAAGGTCAGGCGATTCCGGCGACGATGCCGATTCCGGTCGGTGTGGTCGGGCATGACCCGCGCTACAAGCCCTTGAACACCTACAATCCGGCGCTGGCCAACAAGCTGCTCGACGCTTTCGGTTTCAAGAAAGGAAAAGACGGTTTCCGGACGATGCCCGATGGTTCGCCGTTGCTGCTGAAGCACGCCTCCGGGACGACGACACTCGAACGGCAGTTCAACGAATTGAGGAAAAAGGCAATGGATACGATCGGTGTCCGCATCGAATTCCAGCCGGGGAAATTTGCCGATCACATCAAGGCGGCAAAAGCCTGTCAGTTGCAGATGTGGAGTTCGGGGTGGGTCGCGGATTATCCGGACGGCGACAATTTCATGCAACTCTTGTATGGGGGGAATATCGGTCAGAGCAACAACAGTTGCTACAACTCGAAAACCTTCGATGCTTTTTATGAGGCGTCGCGCAAACTGCCGGATTCGCCGGAACGCAACCATTTGTTTCTGGAGATGACCCGGCAGATGGAAGTCGATGGCGCTTGGGCGCTGGGGGTTTCGCGCGAACGCAATATGTTGATTCGCCCATGGGTACTCGGCTATAAAAAGCATCCGATCCTGAACGCGACCTGGTTTTACCTCGATATCGATCCGGCGAAATTGCCATAGGCCGTTAACCGCGTGACCCGACCAGAACCTATCTCGAAATGTTCAGACAGCAGAATTTATTCCCGAAAAGCGGCAAGATAGAGTTCCCCTCTCCCACTTGTGGGAGAGGGGTGGGGGAGAGGGGAAAAAGAGACGCCCTCTCCCGCCCCTTCGGCCCACCCTCTCCCGCAAGCGGGAGAGGGGAGCGGTTATCGAACTTATGCGAGGCTACCCGCGAACAGTTTTTCCTGCCAAATAATTTTGAGATGGATTCTATAGATTAACCATGACCGCATACATCATTCGCCGATTGTTGCAGATGATTCCGACCCTGCTGGGCGTCGTGCTGTTGCTGTTCGTTCTGTTCAACTGGGTCGGCGGCGATCCGGCCTACATTCTGGCGGGAAAAGTTTTCAGCGAAGCGCAGATCGCCAACATTCGCCATCAGTTGGGCATTGATCAACCGGCCTATGTGCAGATCGGTATTTTTCTGAAGCAAATTGTCACCGTCGATTTCGGGGCAAGCTGGAGCACCAACGAGCCGGTCTCCGAGATTCTGAAAACGCGCTTGGGCCCTTCGTTGACCGTGATGGTGCCGTTGCTGATATTGGGAACGCTGCTGGCGATAGCGTTGTCGCTTGTCGTGGCGCGGTATCGCCGGTCGTTGACCGACCGGATGGTGATGGTGGCTTGTACAGCCGGCATGTCGATTTCGATTCTGGTGTACATCATCGTATTCCAGTATGTGTTTGCTTACCGGCTGGGCTGGTTTCCGATACAGGGCTGGAGCGACTCGCTATGGACGAATCTGACAACCTTTGCGGCACTGCCGATCCTGATCGGGCTTTGTGTCGGACTGGCGCCCGATCTGCGGCTTTTCCGTTCCTTCATGCTTGATGAAGTCGAGCAGGATTATGTGCGCACGGCGCGCGCCAAGGGGTTGACGGAAAAGCGTGTTCTGTGGGTTCATGTCTTGCGTAATGCTTCGATTCCGGTGGTCACGTATGTGATGGCGGCGTTGCCGGGACTTCTGGTCGGCGCGTTTCTGATCGAACGTTTTTTCTCGATTCCGGGGATCGGCCGCGAAGTGCTGCTGGCGGTCGAACGCTCGGACTTTCCGGTGATCAAGGCGATAACGGTTTACGTGGCGATAGCGACGATGTTCGCCAATCTGGCGGCCGATCTCCTCTACAAAGCGGTCGATCCGCGGGTCGAATTCAAGTAGGCGGACGATGGCGAAGAAGCTTCATTCCTTCGAAGCGGAAACGGTTTCCGAAAGGGGCGGCAGAGGTTTCTGGTCGCTTGCCTGGCTGCGGTTTCGTGATGATCGGGTCGGCGTGGGATCGCTTGCCTTCGTTGCCGTGTTCTTTGTCATCGTGTTTTTATCGGCGCTGGGGGTGGTGGCGAGCCACTGGAATGAAGAGGTGGGGATTCACGATGCGCCGCCCGATTTGTGGGGATGGCTGACGCCGGCGGCGCCGCCGGAAGCCATGGGGAATGCCGCGCAGAGAGCAGCCCAGACGATGGAGAACACGCAACACAGGGAGGCGTTGCGACCATCGACGGTCATCGATCCGCTGGCAGAGACGCTGATGCAGTTGCAGAGGGAAAGAACGGACGGCGCGCTGTCGGAGAGCCGTGTTGTCGATCCGTTGGCCGAAACCCTGCGTATCCTTGGCGCGGACGGCGCGACGCCATCTGCGGTGAAAGAAAAAAGCGCAGAAAAACGGACGAGTCTTCCGTTGGGGGGAGATCGCTGGGGGCGCGATGTTCTTACCAAGACGATCAAAGGATCGCAAATATCCATTGCCGTCGGACTGAGCGCTGCATTGCTGGCAACGCTGTTGGGCACGTTGCTGGGCGCACTGGCCGGTTACTACGGCGGCCGTACCGATGATGTGCTGAACTGGGCTTACAGTGTGTTCAACGCCATTCCCTATTTGTTGCTGATTCTGGCGGTGGCGGCGGTGTTGCAACAGCGCGGCGTGATGACGGTCATTCTGATTCTGGGATTGACCGGCTGGACCGGCGTTTTCCGTTTGATTCGCGCCGAGTACATCAAGCATCGAGGGCGAGAGTATGTGCAGGCGGCGCACGCGTTCGGCGTGCCGGATCGCCGGATTCTTTTTTATCACATTTTGCCCAATGTGTCGCATGTGGCGCTGGTCAAGGTATCGCTTCTGGCGGTCGGTTTCATCAAGGCGGAAGTCATCCTGTCGTTTCTCGGTTTCGGGGTGGCGGTCGATGAAGTGTCGTGGGGCTCGATGTTGAACGATGCTTATCAGGAGTTGATCCTCGGAAGATGGTGGGAACTGGCGGCGGCAGGCGGCGCGATGGCGTTGTTTGTCACCGCGTTCAGCCTGTTGACCGATGCGATGCGCGATGCGCTGGATCCGAAAATCCGGGAGGCATCATGAATGCACCCAATACTCCGGTGCCGACAGCTTCTCCTGCGCTGTTTTCCGTTGAGCGTTTGTCGGTAGCGTTTCGCCGTCGTCGGCAACCACCGTTTGTGGCGGTGCGCGAGGTAACGTTCACGATCAATGAAAACGAAACGGTGGCGTTGGTCGGCGAGTCCGGTTCCGGGAAGAGCGTGACGGCACTGGCGATCATGGGGCTTTTACCGAAATACGTTGCCGAGGTTGCCGAGGTCAGCCGGGTCGTGTATCGGGGACGCGATCTTTTGCAATGCAGCGACGAAGCGCGACGGCGCTTGCGCGGCACCGAGATGGCGATGATTTTTCAGGAACCGATGACATCGCTCAATCCGGTGTTCACCGTCGGTTATCAAATCGCCGAAGTGCTGCGCTTGCACAAAGGAATGTCGGCATCGGCGGCACAGGCGCGATGCGTCGAATTGCTCGACGAAGTCGGTTTGCCGGAACCGCGGCGGGCGTTGGTGCGTTATCCCAGCCAGCTCTCCGGCGGGCAGCAACAGCGGGCGATGATTGCGATGGCGCTGGCGTGTACGCCACGCCTGTTGATCGCCGATGAGCCGACGACGGCGCTCGACGTGACCGTGCAAAAACAAATCGTCGAACTGCTGAAAACGCTCAAGGCGCGACACCGGATGTCGGTTCTGTTTATTTCACACGATCTGGCGCTGGTCGGCGAAGTGGCCGACCGCATCGTCGTGATGCGGCACGGTGAAATCCGGGAAGCCGGGGACGCAGAACAGATTTTTTCGTCGCCGCGTGATCGTTATACACAAGCGCTGCTGCAATGCCGCCCGCGCACGGACGACGTGCCGTCGCGCTTGCCGACCATTGAAAATTTCATGACAGAGACCGAATGCCCTCCCCTTCACGGGGAGGGTTGGGATGGGGATGGGGATGGGGATGGGGTTTCAATCCAACCCCTCTCCCCCAACCCCGCTCCCACAAGGGGAGAGGGGAGTAAAGCGCCGCTTTTGCTTGAAGTCAGCGGCCTCAAGAAAAGCTTTTACAAGCGAGAAAACTTGTGGCGGCGTCACGAAATTCCGGCGGTGAAAAACGCCTCGTTCACTTTGCGACGCGGTGAAACATTGGGAATCGTCGGCGAATCCGGCAGCGGCAAAACGACGCTGGGATTGACGCTGCTGCGGTTGCATCAGGCGACGGGCGGGACGGTGCGTTTTGACGGAAATGATATTTCGGCGTTGTCGAAAGAAGCATTCATGCCTTACCGGCGGCGGATGCAGATCGTGTTTCAGAATCCGTACGCTTCGCTGAATCCGCGTTTCACCGTCGGGCAGAGTTTGCTCGAACCGATTTTGCTGCACCGGATCGCCGCCGACCGGAAGGCCGCGACGGAGTTGACGTTTGACTGGTTGCGTCGCGTCGGGCTGGATCATGAGGCATTCGACAGATATCCGCATGAGTTTTCCGGCGGTCAGCGGCAGCGAATTGCGCTGGCGCGGGCGTTGACCGTCGAACCGGAACTGTTGATTTGCGACGAGCCGGTTTCCGCGCTCGACGTGTCGGTGCAAGCGCAAATTCTGAATTTGCTCAAAGACCTGCAACAAGAACTCGGCGTGTCGTACCTGTTCATCTCACACGATCTGGCGGTGGTTCGCTATCTGTGCGACACGGTGATGGTGATGCGCGACGGCGACATCGTCGAAATCGGGGATGTCGATTCGCTTTATCAAAATCCGCAAAACGTTTATACCCGGCAGTTGCTGGCGGCAGTGCCGCGCGGCAGAGATCAGGGAGCAGGCTGCTGACGAAGTCCTCCCCTTGAAGGGGAGGGAGAAAAGCGCAGAGCATCATCGCAGAAATGTATTCACTTGAGCCGAAACCGCTCTAGCTGTAAGCCCTCGGGATTGTTTCGCTTCGCTACCAATGACGCAGCTCTTGTCTTTGCTACAGCACGATTTCCCCGCGCAAATACCGAACGGCGTTGCCGCCGATTTTGACGCGCTCGCCGCGGTCTTCGCAAAACAGTTTGCCGCCGCGTTTGGACAATTGCTGCGCGACCATCACTCTTTTGCCTAATTTTTCTTTCCAGAAAGGAATCAAGGAGCAATGAGCGCGTCCCGTGACCGGATCCTCGTCAATGCCGAGGTTGGGCGCGAAAAAGCGGGAAACAAAATCACAATCGTGACCTTTGGCGGTGACGATAACGCCAAAATTATCGTCCGCAATGCCGGCGTCCGCTTTGATTTGCTTGAGAATCGAAAAATCAGGGCGAATATTTTGCAGCGTCTGCACGCTGTCGAGCAAAACCAGAAAATCCGCGGCTTTGTAGGCGGCGATCGGCTTGACGCCGAGCGCTTTTTCAAAGGTCGGATACATCGGGCAGGGCGAGACGGGTCTTGAGGGGAAGTCCAGAGAGAGCAGACCGTTCTCTTTTGTTACGGCCATCATGCCGCTCATGGTTTTGAATTTTATTTCGGCGGCTTCGCTGTCTTCAAACAGAACAAACGCACTGGCTACCGTGGCGTGACCGCAGAGGTCAATTTCCACTGTCGGCGTAAACCAGCGCAGGTCGTAATCATTTTCCCGCTTTACCAAAAAAGCCGTTTCTGACAAGTTGTTTTCGGCAGCGATATTTTGCAGAACATCATCGGGCAGCCAGGCGTCGAGAAGGCAAACCCCGGCGGGGTTGCCGCCGAATAGCGTATCGGTGAACACATCGATAACATGGTATTGCATCACAAGCCCTCCGCGTTCTGCTTTTCTCGTTCCCGTTGCTCGGCGTTGCGCAACGTTTCATGTTGTGTATATATCTTTACCATGGAATGCTCTATTTCTTCGACTTTTTGATATTGCGGAACTAGCCAAAGGTCGCCTTCGTGTTTGGATTGCAAACTAGTGCTTAGAGCGAGATTTTTATATTCGGTATCTTCTCTTAAAAATGAAGGTAAAGGTCGTTGATCAAGCGATACATGCATTTGAATGAAAGGCATCCCTATCATCCATCCGTTTACTTTTTGAGAGTGAGGTTTTTTAAACCCTATTTTTTCCTTGATTGGGCACTGAAATCCAGCGTGAACTGGATCTGTCACAAAAAAGATTAGGGCATCAATATAATCATAGTTTGATGTTGAGCACTGAAGATCGCGGCTAATCTGCTCTTCGTATTTTGAGCCAATAGACATGAATTTCAGTATGGATACATTTGATTTGCTGAATCTCCATAACAAGGAAGCCAAGAATTTTCTTACTTCAAGACGATTAACGCCCTCGAAAACGATAGCCTCGCAATTGGTGCTGTTGCTATCTTGAAATTCCGTTGGATCCAAAATGCGCCCCTCCCTGTCGCGAAGAAGGCGCACAGCGTACCCGTCAACTGGACTAAATATTTTATTTTCGCATTCGAGGCATACCAACTTGTCATCATGAAAACCGTTAGAAATGGAAGTTCGTGTTCCCTCGGATCCAAGGATGTCAAAGTTTCCTTTTTCGGGGAGCATGGAGAAAAAGGCCTTTGGAAAGATATGCGAACGAGGAAATTTTCCGCAACTTTTTTCCCCGCAGAGCTTACATATTTTTTCTTCCATAGCCCTATTTTTTATCCGATAAGATAGGCAAAAATCTATATCTGGCTTCTGATCGGCGCAACGAATACACACAACCGCAGTATTTCTGTCGGTAAAAGTGCTCGCGTTTGGCGAGTTCGACGGCGCGCGCCGAGCCGCCGCCTTTGCGCCAGTTGTGCGCCCAGAACAAAAGGTCGGGGTAACGGTCGGCGGCGCGCTGACCGCAAGCGTTGATTTGGTCGAGGTCTTTCCAGCGCGACATGCCAAGCGATGTTGCGAAGATGGTGAAGCCGTGCTCGTGTGCGTAGTGTGCGGTGCGCTCAAACCGGAGATCAAAGCATTGCGTACAGCGGGCACCGCGTTCGGGTTCGTTCTCCCATCCTTTCGTCCGGGAAAACCAGGTATCGGTATCGTAATCGGCATCGACGAAAGCGATGCCATGCTGGACGGCGAAGCGTTTGTTCTCTTCCTTGCGGATCAGGTATTCGCGTTCGGGGTGGATGTTCGGGTTGTAGAAAAAAACCGTGAAATCAATCGCCGCCTCGGCGAGCGACGTCATGACATCGCCCGAACAGGTGGCGCAGCAGCAGTGCAGTAACAGCTTGCTGTGGCCGGCGGGAAGGGCGAGCGACGGGCAGTCGGGCATGAGAATGGCGATGTGCGGGAGGCGGTATACAAAAGATTGTAAAGCTTATTTCAGGAGAACTCAGAAAACTAAAACGCGTGCCTCAATCCGATAAGCGTGCCGATCTGACTCTGACCGGGGTTGGGCGCGTGAACCGCCAGCGACGAAGCCGATACCGAGTAGGCCGGACCGTTGCCGCTGTTGCGGAGATACGCCGCCGAAAGGTAAGCCGCCGTTCGCTTCGAGAACGCATAACTCGCCCGCAGCACCACCAGCGTCGGCTTGCTGTCGTAAGAGGGGTTGTCCATATAAGCGATCTGACCGTCGAAAGTCATGCTCTGAACCGGAATGCTGGCACCGAGGTAATAGAGGTAGGTGTGCAGATTGCGGGTATCGGTATCGATGCTCCGGTACAGCCAGCCGCCGCCGATTTTGACATCGGCGATCTTGACGTAGCCGTTCAGGTGGTAGCGCCGGTCTTTGTCGCCGGAATGGCTGAAGACGACACCGGGCGCACCCGGCACGACGGTGATCGGGGTGGCGCCCGGCCCGCCGCGAAGTTCGTCGTAGGCTGTCGTGATTCCCCACCGGGCAGCGTTGTATTTGATCAGCGCCGACCAGGCGGAACAGGCGCTGTTGCCCTGTTCGCCGCCGCAATTGCCGGCCGACATCCCGTCACGTCCCAGCGAATACACGCCGCCGACAGTCAGGCCGCCGAAGGTGCCGAAGTAGGAAATGCTGTTATCGACTCTTGCGTTGGGAAGGTAGCTGTCGAGCGCCGCCAGACTGAACGCCGCCGGGCCGATCACATCGGCGTCGATCACGGCTCGGAAGGTCGTCGTCCATTGCCGGCCGAGATCGACCTGCCCCCAAGCGCCGCGCAGGCCGATGGTGGATTGACGACCGAACAAGCGACCGTTTTGCAGATGCCCGCCCTGATCCGGCGCAAAGCCGTTCTCGATCACGAAGACGGCATCCAGCCCGTTGCCGAGGCTTTCCGAACCGCGGAAGCCCAGGCGCGACGGCACGCTGGAGGAGAGCGTCGGTATCCGGGTGACGCTGTCGCCGCTTGCGTGGTTGAGATACTCGATACCGGTGTCGATCACGCCGTAGAGGGTGACATTGTTCTGGGCGTGGACGGTGAACGTCAGCGGCAGCAGGCTAGCCGCCAAGACAGCGGCAGTAGCGCGTAAACGGTAGCGCATCATGTTTTTCCTTGAGAGTTTTTTTCATTGCGGCGGAAGAGCATCAGCATTTTCAATCGTTCTCGGTTTGTAGGGCTGTCGTTCGTCCGGATAAGGTGAATAGAAGGCCAATATCCGCAGCAGGTTCCCGCAGAATAGTACATCAGGATGGCGAAACGCGATAAATTCAATTTTGTAGCGTTATGTAAAACACATTTTTTCAAATGCGCCATGCGTCTTCAGTCCGACGTTTTTGTTCCTCTCTCCCGAAAGCAGGGGAGGGAATGAGGCTCCTTCCCCCGCGCGCGGGGGAAGGTTGGGATGGGGGCGTCGCATCAAGAAGTGTATGCAACTGAATCGAAAACGCTTTGGCGCCTGCTTTCGGCAAGTCGCCGTAGCTGGCCATCAATTTTCCGCGAACCTGAAAATGGCTCGGCTGTTTGATACGTCGGCTCAAACCAAGGTCAGGTCGCTGCCGGGATAGCGCACCATCGCCTCGAGCGGCGGGGCGTGCAGACAGGCGGCGAGAAGCGAAAGGATTTCCTGTTGTTCCAGCGAGGGTGTGCCGCAGGTGTCGTAAAGCGTTTGGAACAGTTTTTTCTTTTCGTCGAGCGCCAGCCGGTTCAAGCGGTCGAGCGCTTGTTCGACCGCGCTGGCATTCGTCGTTGCCGTTCTGCCGGTGTTGTCGATGGGATCGAGCGCGATCTGCGCCGGAGCTTTTTTGGTGTGGTTGACGACGATGTTTTTCAGCAAAGTCATTTCTGTTGCGCATTCCTCCAGATGCAGATGACCGGCAACCCGAACACTGCCGGGGCGCGCCATATCGTGCAGGTATTCATCGACGAGGTAGGCGATAGCGGCCTCCAATAACGAGATGTTGTTGTCGGCAGCGATCAGGGCGTGCAAGGTGCGGCGCAAGGTTTGCTGCTGCGTAGTGGACAGCGTGTGCAGCTGCGTCAGCATGATGCGTAGTCGCGTCAGCCGCAGATACGTTTTTTGTTCATGAACCTCTACGTTGAGAATGCGGGCTTGGTAAACGATGTCCTTGCCCCAGTTAGCACCGATACATTCAAGTTGGCGGTAGCGCACGGCTTCGTTATTACGATCCAGAAGGTTGGCAAAAAGCAGTGCCAAGCCATCGCGCATGTTGAGGAGAGCCTTAGAATTGTCGGCGAGAGCGTTTAAACCGAGGTTGGAATTATTGTAAGAGGCAGAGGCAAAACGTAATGGAAGCCCTTGATCCAGCGCGCCAATGTCAAGATTGGCACCAAGGATAGCATGTGAGCCATCGCTTGGGTTGAACGAGGGATCGAGTGCCTGGATGCGCTCGATCAGCGGCGGGTGGGTTGCAGAAAGCGAGGAGGCTTTGACCGCTTCGCCGAGAAAAAAATGGTTGTAAGTGTCGCTTTGCGGGGTTCGCAGCAACGAGGAATCAAAGTAAATTTTTTTGAGCGCGCCGGCTAGCCCCAGCGTTTGGCGGGTGAACTGAACGGCGGAAGCGTCGGCCAGATACTCGCGCTGGCGTGAGATGGCGGCTTGTAGCAAGCCGCCAGCCAATTTGCCGATAGAGCCAACTAAGGTCAAGATGATACCGGAAGCGTAAATCAGGAGAAAAGCGCGGAGATCATTGACATGATAGGCTTCGGATTTCAGGAGGCGATTACCGCTTATATAGACAGCGTAAACGCCGAAGAGCCAGCTCGAAACCTGTGTGTTGAGGCGCATGTCGCCGTTGAGCAGGTGGCTGAATTCGTGGGCGACAACGCCTTGCAGTTCGTCGCGGTTCAGACGTTCCAGCGCGCCGCGGGTGACGGCCAAGACGGCGTCGGCTGGCGTGAAACCGGCGACGAACGCATTGATTGAATTCTCTCCGGGTAGCCAGTACAGCGCCGGCATCGGGGTGCGCGAAGCGATCGCCATTTCTTCGGCGATGTTGTAAAAACGCTGAAGATTGGGGTTGTCCGGCCGGAAAGCGGGCAACGGTTCGCCGCCCAAGTGACGGGCGACGACAGCACCACCACCGCTGTGCAGTTCGATGCGACGAACGAAGCAGGCGCCGATGATGATCAGTGTGACAACGAGTGCGGCACCAAACGTATAAACAAACGGATTTTGGGAAGAAAGCAGTAAGCAGCCCAGCCAGACGAATGCGGAAATAAGTACAACAACTGCGGCAACAGCGAAAACGAACAGCGCCAGAAAAACCAGCGTTTGCCGGTGGGCATCGCGCTGGTTACGGAAGAAATCCATCGCTCGAAAAGAAGCGGAGAAGCCTTAAAACTGGACTTTCGGCGCTTCGCGTTTGGCGGTTTCAGCTTCGAGCAAGGCGGCCGGCTGGAACCCGAACATGCCGGCGACGAAGTTGTTCGGGAAGACTTGCGCCAGTGTGTTGTAGGTCATGGCTCCGTCGTTGTACGCCTGACGCGCAAAAGCGATGCGGTTTTCGGTGCTGGCCAGTTCTTCGGAAAACTGCGAGATGTTCTGGCTGGCTTTGAGATCGGGGTAGGCCTCGACCACCAGCATCAGACGACCGAGCGAAGAGTTCAGCGCATTGTTGGCCTGCGTCAGATGCTGCATCAAGGTGGCATCGCCGGGGGCGCTGGCGGCGGTTTTGAGTTCACCGGCGGCGAGGTTGCGGGCGTTGGTGACTTCGAGCAGCGTATCGTGCTCGTGTTTCAGATACGCTTTGACGGTTTCGACCAGGTTCGGGATCAGGTCATAGCGCCGCGTCAGTTGCACGTCGATTTGCGAAAAAGCGTTTTTGAAGGCGTTGCGGGCGGCGATCAGCTTGTTGTAAACGGCGGCCAGAAAAACGCCGATCGCGACGATGAGAATCAGCACAAAAATGAGAAACGAGGCCATGCGGTTTTCCTTTTCAGAGGGATGGTGAAAAAGCGGAAAAGCCTGTTGGCCGAAATTATCGCATGAAAGAGAATGGGGAAAGGACGTGGGCGGTATGCAAAATCAATGAGCGTTGCCACTTTTCCCGGTTGCTGTTATGTTCAACCCTGTTGATAGAGGCGCTGACGGTGGGGCGGATGTCGTTGTTGCCGGGTCGCTATTGGGTTTACCACAGGATTTTGCATCATGTCTTTCTCTTCGGATCACCCGGTCGAAGTCATCCGCCGCTGGCAGGAGGATTACACCCGTTTTCGCCGTGATTTGCACGCACACCCGGAACTGGGGTTCGAAGAACACCGGACATCGCAACGGATCAGTGAGCGTCTGACCGCGCTGGGGATCGAGCACCATGCGGGGATCGGCAAGACCGGCATTGTCGCGGTGATTCGCGGACAGGAAACGTCGCCGCATTCAATCGGTTTGCGCGCCGACATGGATGCGTTGTCGATGCAGGAAGAAGGCAACCGGGCGCATGCTTCGACAGTGCCCGGCCGCATGCACGGTTGCGGTCACGACGGGCATGCGACGATGTTGCTGGCGTGCGCGCAGTATTTGCAGGAAACGCGCCGTTTCTCCGGTACCGCCTACCTGATTTTTCAGCCGGCCGAAGAGGGGCGGGGAGGGGGCAAGGCGATGCTGGCAGATGGTTTATTCGAACGTTTTCCGGCCGAGCGGATTTTTGCATTGCACAACTGGCCGGGGTTGTCGGTCGGTAAAGTGGCGGTGCGCCCCGGCCCGATCATGGCGGCGTGCGACCGTATCACTATCGATATCGAGGGTTGCGGCGGCCACGGCGCGCACCCGCATCTGACGATCGATCCGGTGTTGGTGGCGGGGCACATCATCACCGCTGTGCAGTCTATCGTTGCCCGCAATATCAGCCCGCTCGACCATGCGGTGATCAGCCTGTGCGGGATGCGGGCGGGCAATATGGATGCGATGAACGTGATTCCGCGTACGGCGCATCTCGTCGGCACCGTGCGCACTTTTCACGCTGAGACGCAGAACCGGATTGAGGAGCGATTGCGCGAATTGGTGATTGCCGTCGCGGCAGGGTTCGGCGCGAAGGCGACGCTGCACTATGACCGGGTCGATCCGGCAACGATCAGCGACGCGCAGCAGGCGCGGTTCGCCGCCCGTGTGGC
Source organism: Burkholderiales bacterium (assembly GCA_031260355.1). Taxonomy (GTDB): domain Bacteria; phylum Pseudomonadota; class Gammaproteobacteria; order Burkholderiales; family Casimicrobiaceae; genus UBA931. Next base: position 25,590 of record JAIRJZ010000081.1, on the reverse strand, counting down.
GGCACAACTTTTTGGCGAAGAAAACGTCGTCCACGATCTTGAACCGTCGATGGGCGCCGAAGACTTTTCCTATATGTTGCAAAAAAAGCCCGGCGCTTACTTGCGGCTTGGGCAGGGCGACAGCGACGAACGGCACGGCGTTTTTCTGCACAACAGCCGCTACGATTTCAACGATGCGGTGATTCCCTACGGAGCAGGACTGCTGGCGGGATTGGTGGAAGCAGGGCTGCCGCTGGTGGCAAAACCGTAGCGTGTGCCGATCCGGAGTAGGCGCAACGTCGTCATCCCTCGCCCGCTTGCGGGAGAGGGATCGAGGGAGAGGGTGAAGGAGCATCGCAGACGTGGACAACATTGCCCCTCTCTCCCGGCCTCTCTCCCACGAGTGAGAGAGAGGAGGAAGCGCGCGATAGGAAAAAGCGCATTTACGTTAAAACGGATACACTTGACAGCATTACTTCAGCCATCGAATCACCGGATAAAATCTCATGCCCGCTCACGCCCCTCGCGCCGTTTCTTCCACCCTCTCTCAATTTCCCGATTTCAGTGCCGTGTTGCGGCAACTGGGTGAAATCGTCGTCGGCAAGGACGCGCCGCTGACGCTGGCGCTGACATGTCTGCTGGCGCGCGGACATTTGCTGATCGAAGACGTGCCGGGGGTCGGGAAATCGACCTTGGCGCAGGCGCTGGCGGTGACGCTCGGGTTGCCCTATTCGCGGATTCAGTTCACCAGTGATCTGTTGCCGGCGGATGTGCTGGGGGTGTCGATTTACGACGGCACGGTGCGCGAATTTCATTTCCATCCCGGGCCGATTTTTTCATCGGTGGTGCTGGCCGATGAGATCAACCGGGCGCCGCCGAAAACGCAAAGCGCGTTGCTCGAAGCGATGGAAGAACGGCAAGTGTCGGTGGAAGGAAAGACGCATCGACTGCCGCAGCCGTTTTTCGTGATTGCGACGCAGAACCCGCTGGAACAACAGGGAGCATACCCGTTGCCCGAATCGCAGCTCGACCGTTTTCTGATGGCGATTGAAGTGGGCTTCCCCGATGTTCGGGCGGAACGCGAATTGTTGACTGGCGGCGACCGCCGCGCCCGTCTCGCGCAGGTAGCGGCGCTGGCCGACGGCGCCACGTTGCTCGAATGGCAGGCGATGGCGGCGCGGGTGCATGCGGCACCGGCGCTGCTCGACTATGTGCAGGCGTTGCTGGCGGCGACGCGCGGGATGACGCCGAGCGCAGCGCGTGAGGGCAAACCCGCGCATGTGTTGCACGGGTTATCGCCGCGCGCCGGGTTGATGTTGCTGGCGGCAGCGCGGGCGTATGCGTTGATGGCAAGGCGCGACTTCGTCGTCCCGGAAGATGTGCAGGCGGTGTTTCCGGCGGTGGCGGGACACCGGCTGACGGGTAGCGCGCGCTCCGGGCAATCGGAAGCGCGGACATTATTGCGGCAGGTGGCGTTGCCGTAACGTTACGATGCTTACCGCTGTATCCTTTTCCGTGCCGGAGCATGGCCTGCGTCGTTGGTGGCGGCGGCAGGTTTTGCGGCGCTATCCCGACGACGAAGGGACGGTGACGTTGCGTCATCGGCGTATTTATTTGTTGCCGACGAAACGCGGGTTGGGATTTTTGTTCACGGTCGCGCTGATGTTGCTGACGTCGCTCAACTACGCGATTTCGCTCGGTTTCGTGATCACGTTCTTGTGGCTGGGCGTATTTGCGGCGACGCTGACGCATACGTTCCGCAACCTTTTCGGGATGAAGGTCTCCGCGATCAGCGCCGGTCATGCGTTTGCCGGTGGATCGCTGGCATTCACTGTGTCGATCGACAGCGGCGATCACGAGCGCGAGCGCGTACGGCTGGCCATAGAAGAAGCGTCGCCGCAATGCTTCGATCTGCCGGCGGCCAGCACACGGTTGATCACATTGACGCGGCCGACATACCGGCGCGGCCGTTTGCCGATGGGACGGTTGACCGTGTCAACGGAAGCGCCGCTGGGGCTGTGGCGGGCGTGGTCCTATGTGCATTTTTCGCTGGAAGGGTTGGTGTTTCCGGCGCCGGAAGTCGCGCCGCCGCCGCTGCCGCAAGGGGTCGATCCGCAGGGCGGCACGGAGATGGGGCGGGTCGGCAATGAAGACCTTGCCGGAGTGCGCGAATATCAACGCGGCGACCCATTGCAGCGTGTCGCCTGGAAAGCGGTGGCGCGCGGTGTCGGCTGGTACACCAAGGCGTTCGAGGGTGGCGAGGGGCGGCACTTCATCCATCTCGATTACGGGAAACTGTCTGGCGCGCTCGATACGGAAATGCGGCTGTCGCGATTGACCGCATGGATTTTGTTGTGCGAACGCGAAGGCCGACCGTTCGCGTTGACGCTGCCGCAGGTGGCGTTGCCGCTGCGAAAAGGGGTGGCGCACAGCGAGGAAGCGTTGACCTTGCTGGCGCTTTTTCAGAGCGACAGAACGGTTGCCGGAGACGGGCGATGAAAACCTGGTGGGGCCGGATACGCCAGCACTCGCACGGTATGGAAAATGCGTCGAAAAAAGCGCCGGAAGACGCGCGGCTGACCGGGACGCACTGGTTCTGGTTGACTTGGCTGGTGTTGCTCACGCAAATACAGCTTGCCTACCATCTGCCGGTGACAGTGGCGGCATTCGGTATCGGCATCACCTTGTTGCGGGTGCTGTCGATTTATCTGCCGTGGCGGTACTCCCGGAACGATGCCTACGAAGACTCCGGCAGGGTGACGGGCGATGTTGCCCGCTACAGTCTGCGGAAAAGGTCGTTCCGCTGGCGGCCATGGTTGAGCCTGGTGCTGGGAATCGCAGCGTTGTTGCTGGTGCGTTTTGCTTACGGCTATCTGTTTTACCGCGATGCGTCGGTGGGATTGTTGTTTATTCTGGTGGCGATCAAGTTTTCCGAATCGACGACGCGACGCGACGCGATGTTGCTGGTGTGTCTGGCATCGTTTTTGTTGATCACCACCTTTTTCTACACACAATCACCGCTGGCTTTGCTGACGTCGCTGCTGGCGTTTTTTGCGCTGGGCGGCGCGCTTGACGCGATCTTTTTGCCGGGCGCCTCGCTCAAGAGAGAGCATGTCCGACGGACGATGAGGCGTTTCCTGGTTCTGGTGTTGCAGGGAATTCCGATCGCGCTGTTGCTGTTCATGTTGTTTCCGCGGCTGGCGGCGCCGCTGTGGGGATTGCCGCAGATGCGGATGGCGCAGACCGGCTTGTCGGACAGCATGGGGCCGCTTGATATTGCCGAGTTATCGCTGTCCGACGCGATTGCTTTCCGGGTCGATTTCGAAGGGACGCCGCCGCCTAACGCGCAGCGTTACTGGCGCGGCCCGGTGTTCTCCTTTTACGATGGGATGAGTTGGCGACCGGGAGCGGCATTGATGGCAACACCCCAGTCGACGACGGCGGATGAAACCGAAATTCGCTATACCGTGGAACTGGAACCGCATTCCCGGCAATGGCTTTTTGCGTTGGAATTGCCGTCGCAATTGCCGCAGCGGCTCAGCGGCGAAAATGACAGCGGACGCCGTTTTGCGTATCTGACGACGACGCAGCAGTTGATGTCGGTTGTACCGATCGGACAGCGGTTGCGTTACACGCAAGCGTCGGTGCTGCGTTCCCAGTATCCGGCCTCGCCGGGAGAAGCGATGCCGAATCTGCGCCTGCCGCGAGAAGGCAATCCGAAAGCACGCGAGTTGGCGCGACAGTTACGGCGCGTGGATTCGACGCCGCAAGAATATGTGCAAACCGTGTTGGCGTATTTTCACCATGAGCCGTTTTCGTACACGTTATCGCCGGAGTACATCGAGAAAGACCCGATCGACGGGTTTTTGTTCGAAACGCGTGCCGGTTTTTGCGAACATTACGCAGCGGCGTTCGTGGTGTTGATGCGGGCGGCGCAAGTGCCGGCGCGGGTGGTGACCGGTTACCAGGGCGGTGAAATCAACCCGCAAGGCGGCTATATGATCGTTCGCCAGTCGGATGCCCATGCTTGGGCGGAAGTGCTGATCGGCGACGAATGGCGGCGCGTCGATCCTACGGCGGCGGTAGCGCCGGACCGGATCGAATATGGCTTGGGGCGGGCGCTTCCCGGCGATGAGCGTGTCCCGGCATTTGCGCGGCTCGACGCCGGTTGGCTCAAGGCGCTGGCGCTTAACTGGGATGCGCTCAAATATGCGTGGACACGCCATGTGGTCGAGTTCGACTACCGAAAGCAGCGGGATTTGTGGAACGACTGGAATATCGGCGATGCGCTGTGGAAAGTGGCGGCGACATTGACGGGTTTGGCCATCATCTGGATTGGCGCTTTGGCGTTGTTTTTGGCTTGGCGAACCCGCCAGCGCGAACCGGCGCAAGTGTTGTGGCGAGCGCTGTGCGCGCGACTGGCTCGCGCCGGTTTGCCGCGCGACATAGACGAAGGGCCGTTGAATTATCTGACGCGGGCGGGGGAGCGTTGGCCGACATGGCGGATAACGCTGATGCGGATGGCGCAAGCGTATGCGGTATTGCGTTATGCGGCGCCGACGGCACGCCAGCGGCAGCAGGCGCTGCGGGATTTGCGTCAAGGGATCAAGATGTTGCCGGCGGCGCAACGGTTGCGTTCGTTGTAATCGGGTATATGTGTACGCAAAGCCGCCTGCCTTTTATTCGGCAGCTCGCTATCGGTAAGTACCCGTGTGGCCAATCATCACGAAGTCACAAGGGTGCAGTTGAGCTTCGATTTCTACATGCAGGAAGCCAAGCCCGAGCATCTGATTCTAAACTCTTCAAGAGAAACTCATGACAGTATTAACACTTTTGACACTGGCCTTTGCGTTGGCGGCCGATGCTTTTGCCGTTGCCGTTACCACCGGCATCCAGTTGAAAAAAGTGACGGCATCGCAAACGCTGCGAATGGCCGGAACGTTCGGCGCTTTTCAATTCAGCATGCCGGTGATCGGCTGGCTGCTCGGCGCCAGCGTTCACCGTTATATCGAAGCGATCGACCACTGGCTGGCGTTCGGACTGTTGGTGTTCGTCGGTGGCCACATGCTGAAAGAAGCGTGGGAACAGCGCCGTTCCGGCGAAGGCGCACCGCGTCCCGACCGCGCCGATCCGACACGAGGACGTGCTTTGATATTGCTGGGTATCGCGACCAGTATCGATGCGATGGCGGTGGGATTATCGTTTGCGATGATTAGTGTCAACGTCTGGTTGCCGGCGCTGGTAATCGGCGTCGTTTGCTTCGGTGTGACCGCCGGCGGGATGCACTTGGGACGTCTGGTGAGCGCCAAAGGAAACTTGGGCGGCAAGGCGATTTTTGTCGGCGGACTGGTGTTGATTGCCATCGGCGTCAACATTCTCAGAGAGCACGGGGTTTTTTAGACAGACTTTCTAATCAATGCTTGATGTAGGAATGAAAACGGTTTTGACGGTCTTTCGTTGATCTGATTACAGCTTCTTTCCGCACGCCGCAACAAACAGCCCCAGGTTCCCGCCGAAGGTCTGTCGGTAAACACCACTGCGACGCAGAGCGGCAAGGCGAGTGAACAGGTTGTCGCTGCGGACAGCGGTGAAAGTGTCGAGCGTTTTTCGGTTTTTTAGCGTAAGTTGTGGGCGTAGTGCATGCAGTGCCGCCAGATTGCGCGTGTTCCATGCTCTGAAGTGGCCGCCGAACAACATCCGTGCGCGGGTGAAGCGGGCGGAGAAGCCGCGGTTGGTACCCATCTGGTTTTTCACATGTTGGCGGTACTGAACGCCCGGGTGGGGATCGTAAAGCACGGTGCCGCCGCAACCGCTGACGACGAGGTAAGTCCACCAGTCGTGCGCCGGAACACCGGCAACACCGGCGCTTTTCAGTAATTGTCGCGCCGTTTCATTGAACAGCATGGTGTTGCCGCCGCCGATGCTTTGAACGAGCGCGTTGGCGAAAGCTGGCGGTTGCGTAAAGCGCGGCGACAAGCCGAGCGAAGCGCCGACAGCATCAATCAACCGGGTACGGGAAGCGTAGAGCGCGGGTGTTTCGACGGGGAGAGGCGATACACAACGCATCGCCCGCTCCAACTTGTCCGGTTCCCAAAGGTCGTCCTGATCGCAATAGGCGTAGAAATCGGCCTGAATGGCGTCGCGGCACAGAAGCGTCAAAAAATTGGCGGCGTAACCGCGCTGCGGACCGTCAGTGACACGCAGACAGTCGGCTCCCCATTGCGCTTGGTAAGCTTCGAGAATGGCCCGGGTACGATCCGTCGAACCGTCATCGGAGGCGTACACCCTCCAGTTTCGATGGGTTTGATTGGCGATCGAATCCAACTGCTGCGCCAAAAACGCTTCGCCCTGATAGGTGCAGAGCAAGATGGCGACAGTCGGTGAGGAAGCGTTGAGCGCGGTAGTCATCGCAGGCGGGCAAAGGGGACTGAAGGCGTCGGTCAGGGTGAACGGGAAGACGGCAGCGCGCCGAGCCGGCGGTACAACGCTTCGGTAATCGGATAAAGTTGCTGAACGCGGTTTTCCAAAAAGAAATAATGCTTGATGTAAAACAGCAAAGTGATCGCCAGCAAAACGTCGAGCGCGAAAAACGGCCAACTCGGGGAAAACAGAGTCCCGGCAATACTACAGAGCAACAATCCGCCGAAGAAGAAAGTCACCAGAAGATGAATCAGCCGTTCGTGCTGAAACGCGGCGGTTTGCCGACCATGAAAAGCGATGAGATGTCGGAGGCGCTCGGGATCGGGAGGGGTTTCCAACTCGGCGAGAGCCTCGGACATCAGCGAAAGGTAAGCGGCCAGTTGTTTTTCCATGATCGTTCCGGCGGCATGGCGCAACAGCGTTACTGTAGCGCGTTTTAAGGGGGCTTGCCGGTTTTTGGGGTACAATTGCGCCCTTGCCGGAGGGATGGATGAGTGGTTTAAGTCGCACGCCTGGAAAGCGTGTTTAGGGTAATACCCTAACGCGGGTTCGAATCCCGCTCCCTCCGCCAGGATGAGCTGAGGCGGTGATCCGGTTTTTCAAAATTCGATGTTGGGAGTGGTCGGGGCGAGAAGATTCGAACTTCCGACCCCCTGCACCCCATGCAGGTGCGCTACCAGGCTGCGCTACGCCCCGACCGAGGTACTACATCGAACTGTACAATGACGATGATGTCAGAAGAAAATTCTACAAGGGGTTTTCGTAGATACCTTCAAGAATACGAACCCCGGTATAGCACGCACTGCTGTGCAGTTTTCCGAACCCATAACCACCAGTCAATTGGTTATTATACCGGAACGACAGTCATTATCGTTACGAATCCCCCCGGTTTTTTTCACCAAGGCGGATGAGCATTCAAGGGGGCGATTTCGTTCCTTTTGACTGAACTGCAACTGTCTGTAGAAGGAAGGGGGAAGGGCGCCTCTCTGTATCCATTGGTCTGAAAAGAGCGCCCCCATCTTTTGTTGTCGGCTGTCGTAGCAGCTTTTCCTGATTGCAGGCCAATTACTCTTTGACGGCGAATCGTCCGTGCCAACGGCTCATCTTCCGCGTATGAACCAATCGATATAACGTCAAACACTTTGGTTAAGTTCGCCAAGGTCACAGCATTCGCTTCGCACGCCCTTTCTTATTTGCAGATCCCGTTGTTTGCAGTAAAAGCGTCATGTTTCCGGATTGCGGAACTTGGCGTTTCACCTCGCTTCGTTGATGCGGCAAGAATAAATAGTTGCTTATGGTTACTTTTATGCGAGATGATAATCTTGAATGCAAGGAAATGTAAATTTCTTGACACAAAAACTACTTTTCTGTAACCTGAAGCGTAACTTTTGTACCAACCTGTAACGGTATAAAAACAGTCGCAAGTGAGTAGCCGGCCTGTGTGTAGCAGTCTGGATCATGGGGGGGGGGAAGGTGAGCGGAGCAGGCAAGAAAATCCTATCGTGGATGATAGCGATAGCCGTGGCGCTGAGGCGCTCATTCCTCAGGCGCTTTTTGTTGGTCTCTTGCGGCTTGTTTCATCGGTACTCAATCGCGTCGTCATTGGCGGTGCCACTCAATCGAAAAGATGAAGAGATGGCAACGGAGCAAAGTGCTCAAAAGGGGCCTGGCTTTTCCGATGAACCACAACGACGCCGCTTTTTTTCTGGTTTTCCAAATTCCTTTTTGTCAACGGTAGAGGCGCTTTCTGAAAAGGCGCTCTCCTTTTCGTGTTTATCGTGTTCATTAACTTTTGTGTCTGGAGTGGCTCATGAAAACCTTTTTGGGAAGCAAACTGCGTAAAAACAGCGGCTTTACGTTAGTCGAAATGGCCGTGGTGCTGGTCATTATCGGGCTGATTCTTGCTGCCGTTTCTATCGGCAAGGACGTTCAGCGCAACGCCGAATACGCCAAGATCAAACAAAAGTTCATCGATCAGTGGGCGGTCAGCTACAACGCGTATGTGCAGCGCACGGGTTTCCCGCTTGCCGATTTGCAGCAGGAGCCACGCTACATGATCAATGGCGCCAATTACAACGTGGGGGCTGCGGCTGATGGTGTTGTTTCAGGGGGGAACATGACGGGCGCGACAGCGCCGAATGCAATTTGCCGTGGTGCGGTGGGGCCCAAAATGGCTCGGCTCATGGAAACAGCAGGGGGGTTTGACTTGCGCGATCTGATGCAAAGAGCCGGGGTGCGGATGCCGCCGGGGCGTGCCGAAGGGCGTGAAGACCGTTACGTTTATCTCGACACCAACGGCAACCCGCAGGAAATCCAGGTTTGTTTCCAATGGAACAATCCGGAAATGCCCGAAGGTTCGGGCAATGTGATGGTGATCACCGGCCTTACCCCGGATTTGGCGCGCGCGCTCGATCAAATGATCGACGGCAAGCCGGATGCGCGCGAAGGGGTGTTCCGTCAACAGGGCGTTAGTCACGATACGCAGAATGTGGCCGGCATTGAATGGAATACCAATAACACCGTCCAGTATGGCGCCGGTTCCGTACTCCCAACGTCAAAGGGGCGCGAACGGGATGAAGATCAGGTGGAAACGGTTGTTGCCATTTACAAGATGAACCAATAAGGAGCCGATGAGCATGGACGCCTATCGAAAACGGGTGGGAGCCGGGCAGGCCGGTTTCACATTGCTGGAAATTGCGTTTGTTCTGGTGCTCATCGGGCTGATTCTCGGCGCCATGATAACGGTCGGCAAAGATGTGCAGCGCAACGCCGAATACCACAAGATCGCGAACAAATTTGTCTATGAATGGAAAACAGGCTACGACAAATATTTTCAGCGTGCCGGGGTGGTGGTCGGCGACAGCCAGATCGCGCCGACGTATATGGTGAACGGAAAAGAAGCGATCATCGGCGGCGGTTCCGATGGTCGCGGCAATACGGGCGGTGCCGTTGCCGGGCTGCCGGAAAATTACAGCAACACCGGTCTCAAAGTCTGTTCGGGACAAGGCTATTCAAAAAATTCGGTCGGCGCCAGCGACAGCGATCTCGCTTCTCAGAATTTGCGTGATCTGATGAAGCAGATAGGCATCCGGATGCCGCCAGGGCGCGCCGAAGGTATGGAAGACCGCTATCTCTACACCGACAGCAACGGTAACGCCACCGAATTGCAGATTTGCTTTCAATGGAATCCGCCTTCGACGATCAGCGGCGCCGGCAATGTCATGGTTTTGCGCGGGCTGACGCCGGATCTGGCGCGTTATCTGGATCAGTTGATTGACGGGAAAGCCGATGCGCTTGAAGGGCGGTTCCGGCAGCAGGATTCCCGCTTGAATTCACAAGAACCGTCAAGCCAGCAACCGGGACGGGAGTGGAGCGCCAACAATACGTATTCCCAGGATGAAGCGGCGTCCCAGACCGCGAGCGGACAAGGCAGCAACCGCGATGAAGATCGCGTCGTTCTTCTGACAGCGCATTGGATAATGGATCAATGAATACACAGCTCCCTTTAAGTCAATGGCAGGCGCAGCGGAAAAAGAAACTGTTGTTTGCGGTAAGCATGTTGTTGCTGCTGGTGGTGGCGACGGCGTTTTTTGTTTACGCCCGGCAGAATCTCAGGCTTTGCGAAATCAACAAGGCGCTCATTAAAAACACCCATCAGGAAGCGCTCTGGATGGAAGAAGAAGCCAAAGGCACTGCCGTGCTTGGCGAAAAAGCGCAGCAGTTGATGCAATCGGCGGCGTCGCAGGGCTTGTCGCCGGATGACTGGGCCGAGCGCCGGATCAATCTGAGGCAGGCGCAAGTAACGCGCCAAGAGGCGAACGAACTTTTGTTGTCGGTGGCACGCACCAAAGGCCGCTTATTCAGTGTCGAGGAATTCGATATTTCGGTCTCCCGCGACGACGAAGGCTTGTTCAATATTTCCAATCGGCCCAATACACCCCTGCTGTTGACGCTCCGCGGCACGGCGGTATTCCGGACAGGAAAATAAAATGGATAACGCCATACTTCTCCACGCCGACGGGAAAAGAAGTTTGTTTGAAAACAAACGGGTCTTTCCGTTGCTGGATTATCCGAAAATCGAATCGCCGGTTTATGTGTTGAGTGATTTTGAGGGTGCGGTCAGCGGCGTTTCTGTGCTCAACAGCAAATCCAGCTATGCGGAATCGCTGATTGCCAGACGCTTGCGCGATGATGGCCTGATTGATGGCGAAGTCAAGGTCCTTGTTCACCGTGGCGCCCAAACGGACGGGGGCTATCAGGTTTTGTACACCGCCGTGCCGAAAGGGCTTTGGCAAAACATGCAGTCTTGGGTGTCGTCGCAGAAAGAGCACTGTCTGCTGATTCCCAAAACGGCACTGATGTATGACTTGCTTTCAGGCGGAAACGGTGGCGTGATTTTTCGCTCGGGCAGAAGGTTTTCCCTGCTCATGCGCCAGCAAAAAGTCATGGATTGTTTTTCGGTTCTGGCGCTGAGTGACAGCGAAGAAGACCTTCGCATTGCCGCCAGAACGCTGGCAGAGCGTGCTAGGAAACGGCAGCCGGAAGGGTCGGAGCCGCCGCTGAAATGGAATTGGTATTCTCTTGGCGCGGCGTCTGCCGGTGAAGAGGATTCGCTGGCTCGGGTTTTCAAAGAAATAGCGGGTGCCCAAGTGGTGGTTGCAGACACAGAAGCGTATGCAAAAAAAGGCGGCGGGCACGTTTACACATCGCTGCCGACATTGGCGCTCCATTTTTCGGAGAAACTCGCGGTCAATTCGTTAGGCGACAAGATAAGTTATTTTGCCGAAAACCATTTGATGCGGATCGCCTGCGGCATCGGGGCTATCGCCGCCGGGCTTTTTGTCTTGGGGCTGTGGTCGCTGTTGCAGGCCAGAATCATAACAACACAAGCGGGACAAAATGTTCTGGAGACGCAGAAGATTGCGCAAAGTCTGCAAGAGGAAACAACACCAACCCGGCAGGACAAGCAGTTCTACGCAACACGGGATTTTGTCGGTCTGGCGGCTAAAGCGCAGGGCGGTGTCGATCCTTACAGTTTCTTGCGCAGCCTGCGGTCTGCCGCGGGCGATAACGTCCAGATACTGCGCGTGCAGATACAGCCGGAAAACAACAGCCTCATTGTTGAGGGCTGGGTTGAGCAAAGCGGCGGCAGCGACAAACCGTTGGCGGATTTTGTCGAGCAATTGAGAGGACTTGGTTTTTCACCAAAGGCGATTGACGCGATCTCCAGTGCCAGCACAAGACGCAGCGGCGCGTTTGCGTATCGTTTGCAGCCGATGTCTGATGAAGAGAGGGCGGGCAAATGAAAAATATCAGCACCATAATGCTGTTGGTCAGTATTTCGGTTCTTGTTGCGGTCGCGTTTCTTTTGCTGGATCCGGAATCAACGCGTTCGTCGCTGCCGTACGCCAGTGAGCGCAACACTTCTGATATGGCGGCGGAACTGCGAAAAACCGAAGTTGCCTTGCAACAAGTCGGTTTCTTGCAGAAGGCGGGCAATATTTTGCTGGACAGTTCGATGGATTTGTTATCGGCGCGGAGCGCACCCAAGCCTCAAGCGGTTCGTTCTGACGACAACCATGTCTTTCCGGTGTTGGACGAAAGTAATCGCAAACAGGATACAGGTAAGTTGTCCGGGGAAACGGCGCAGCAAAGCCATATAGGCAGCGGTTATACGGCGCCGATCACGGCGCCGCCGGCGGTTGCCGCTGAGAAACCGCTGCGTGACACGCATCAGGTTTCCTTTATTTACGTTTCTTCCGACATTCGGCGGGCTATCGTGGACGGTGTTTTTGTTCAGGAGGGAGAGGAACTGAGTGACGGCTCCCGTGTGAAGGAGATTGGCAATGGTTACATGACAATTGTCAACAGCAAGGAAGAGTACCGCTTGGACGTTCCAAAATGGTTGTCACCGATTCGGGAATCGGGAGAAAAGTGATGGCGACGATGGTCAGACTGCAAACGGTAATTATCATCGTTTTAAGCGTCGTGGTTCTTGCGCTGGCGGTGATTCTGTTCTTCGTGTACGAGCGGCCAGTCGCGCCGACGGCCTCTCCGTCAGCGAAAACCTCGGCGCCGCTGCCACCTATTGCGGCGCGGCCACCGGCACCGCCGTCGCCGGAGCTGGATCGTTATTTGAACGCGCCCAAAGATGCGGTGGCGATACGAGCGGGGCAGCAAGCACAAAGAGACAAAATGGAGCGGTTGAAGAACTTGCAGACGCGCTTCAAAGAGATTTCCGCCGGCGGCAAAACGCCGGATATTGAAGAGCTTGACAAGCTTCTCAGCGAACTTGTCGAGATTCAGGGGACGTCGGTAATCGCGGGTGTTGATCTTAACGTTCTTCGGCAGAATCTGCGGGTCGCGCAGGAAGTTCAGGCGCTGGCCAAAGAGATGGAAGCGGAAAGCAAAAAGCCGAATCCGAACTCTAACCGGATTCTGGAGATCACAAAAGAGATCCAGGTCATGCAGGGAAAACTGAGAACCGACATCATGGTCGGGGGTGGTACGACGCCGATTCCGCCGCCATCGCCTGCGGCGCCTGCGCAAAAGGATCGGAAGGGGCCATGAAATGGTTTCGGGCGTTGGCTTGCAGCAACGCGGATTCAGCCTTCTGGAACTGGCCTTTGTTCTGGTGGTCATCGGCGTGCTGGGTCTTTTTGCCAGATTTGCTTTTTCCGGCGCTGACGACGTTCGTCAGCAACAGCAGGCAAAAGCCCAGGCCGAGGTGGTGCGCGAAGCCTTGCGCTATTACGTGCTGGCCAACAAGCGACTTCCCTGTCCCGATTTCAATGCCGACGGTTATGAAGACCGCGACAGCACGAGCGAGGCGTGTAGCGGGGGCGGGGAAATTGGTTTTGTTCCGTACCACTCGTTGGGATTGACGCCGAGTGAGGAAAACCGAATGACTTACGGTGTTTACCGTGCGGCATCGCCCAACGATATTACGTTTTTGACAGAGCGCACCGACGACCTGGAAGGCGCTCCCGGGTATATGGGCGTCGGCGATGCGATTGTCGCGCTGAGGGAAATTCCGGCAACGGTCAGCGGGACAAATCTTTTTGTGGCGGGTATTAACGCCGACGGTTCATCGAATTGTGCAGCCGCTGTTTCGGTGCACCCGGCTTTTGTTTTGATCGTGCCGAATACGGATCGGGACGGCGACGGTAATTTACTCGATGGCGTGAACGCAGATACCACGAAATGCATCGCTTCGCCGTTGCAGCCTTTAATGTGGAATTACGATGATGTCGTCGCAGTCGAGTCGCCCAACGCGCTCATCGGATGGTTAACAGAGCATATTCATTGAAACCTGGATCAACTGAGGAAACAACATGAGAAAAAACTCTTTATGCGCCGGAGCGCACCTTGTGCCAAAAGCATCGCTCAAGGCGCTGGCAAGCGGCATCGTCATCGCTTTTTTACTGAGCGGTTGCGGCACTTACCGGAGTTTTGAGGCGCTGAAAACCAGCGAACCCATTCCGGTGACCGGAATGAACGAGGCCGTCATCGGTGAATCGGAAAAGCTGACAGCCAACCACGATGCGTTGCAGAAGAAACTGGAGCGTATTGCGACATTTGAAATTGCCGCCAAACCGATTCCGCCCCGATACGATCCGCTGGAAAACAAGATCGTAAACATCAACATGTACGATACGGATATCGGCAAACTGTTGTGGACACTCGCCGATCAACTGGGGTTGAATCTGATCGTTGACCCGCAGGTGCTCCAGCAAAAAACCAAAACCAGTCTGTACCTGCGCAATGTCACAGCGCGGGAAGTGTACAACCACATTCTTGAGGCATTCGATCTGCACGGCGATATCCGCAACGGTGCGCTGGTCATCAGCGCGCTGGAGGAAAGAATTTTCAACGCCGGGTTTTTGAACACCAATCTGTCGATTGATGTTTCCGCCGGAGGCGACGTTTTCGGCAGCAATACGTCTTCATCCAGAGGCTCGGGCACGTCGGGCGGCGGCGGTGACGCGCTGCGTGCCGATTTCAGCGTGAAAGGAAACACCTCAAAGCAGATTGACCCTTACGATGAGCTGGAGCGGGCGGTTCGACAGATACTGGGGAAGGCGGATGGACGTGTGGACGACTCGCGTCAGCAACAAATCCCCAAGATCGCGTCAGCACTGGATGCCGAGGGTAAAGTCGTTCAAAAGGAATTGGCGCCGGAAATCCCCGTTTTCTACAGCTTGAACCGTTTGACGGGCACACTTTATGTCAAGGCTCGGCCCTCACAAATGCGTTCCATTGACCGTCTGATTGAACGGAACAGGCACATATTGCGTCGTCAGGTGCAAGTTGAGGCGCAATTGATCGATGTTCAGTTGAATGACGGTTATCGGTTTGGGGTGGACTGGACGCTGCTGCGGAAACACGTTGCCGGCATCTATGGCGCCAACCCGCTGCTTTTGCAGGAAGGAGCCTCGCTCTTTCCCGTTCATACTTTGCCGGAACGCATCATCAACATCCCTGCCCAGATTATCGGTCAGCCGGCAGGGAATCGCGGGATGGGCTTGAGCTATGGCGATGACCGCTTTTCAGCAACGCTCAACGCGTTGAGTTCGTTCGGGGAGTTGCGCGTTTTGTCGAACCCGAGTGTGCGCGTCAGAAACGGAACGCCGGCACTGTTGAGCGTTGGTACCAATATCCGCTACATCTCCAAAACCAGCTCAACGATTTATGTTCCCGGCGGCGGTAGCACGACGACGAGCGCCGATGTGCAAACCGACGCGCTCTTCTCGGGTGTGGTGGTCGGCGTGATCCCGTACATTCATGACAATGGCCGGATTGAACTGCTAATTCATCCGATGCAAACCGAAGTGCTGCCGGAAAGCCTGAGGCTGATCGAAGTCGGCGGTGGTAGCTATGTCACGTTGCCGATGATCAATTACAAGGGTTTGACGACGACGCTCAATCTGGGCGACGGCGATATGGTCATGATCGGCGGCTTGATTGATCAAAGCAAATCGAGCGATAAAAATGGCTTGCCCGGACTTAATGACATTCCTTTGCTTGGGAACATATTCGGCGATGAAAACAAATCGCACAAGAGCCGTGAACTGGTTGTTGTTTTGAGAGTGAGGATGATATGAGCCGCAACAGACCATTCAGTCTGATGGTGTTGTGCTTCGGCGGGCTTTTTGCTCTAGGTGTTGCCAATGCGGCCGAAGAAAAGGCGCCGGCGGCAGCGACAACGCCGAAAATACCGGAAACGGTCAAAGCACCCAAACCGATCAACATCGACCTGGGCTCCGAGGGGTTGCTGTCCGAAGATGTGTTTCATGTACGCGATGATTCGACAGTCAGGCCATCGTCAGACCATGAAAAGGTGGTGATGAACCTCGTGTACCGGTGCAATGAAGCTATTCGCAGCAACAACCTTGCTGAAGCGGAATCTCAGATCAAAATCATGACGCAACTTCTCCCGCGACAAAGCCTGACGCTGTTGCGGATGCGCGCCTGGTACGCGTTGTCGGCGGGGCAGGATATCGAAGCCAGACAGTTGTACCGTCAGCTTCTGGATCGGGCAAGCAACGATGAAAACGCTGGCATCAATCTGGCAATTCTTGAAGCGCGCGCAGGGCGCGTTGACGAGGCAAAGGAAATTCTCAACGGTCTGTCCAGCCGCATTCCGGATTCTGCGCAACTCAATACGGTGCGTGAGGCTTTTGGGCTGATAAGCCAGCAGTAACACGTTTGTGAATGTTTTACCCTGGGATAACGACGGCGAACCATTGAAACGACAATGAACGATAAAGCCTTTACCGACCATTTGATTCATCAGACATCCAGCGCTTCGGTTCGTCTGGGCGAACGTTTGCTGGAGCGTGGTTTATTGACGCCGCGACAATTCCAATATGCGTTACAGAAGCAAAGCGTGGAAAATTTGCGTTTTGGCACGTTGCTCGTCAAACATGGCTTGGCTCAGGAATATCATGTTGCCAAAGAACTGGCCGCCGAAAAAGACATTCCTTTCCTTACGCACGAAGAGTTTCCCGTTCCCGATCCGGACACTTTCACGCATTTCAATCGGGAGCTTTGCCTGCTGAACAGTTTTTTGCCGATCCGACGGGTCGGCGATGGGTTGGAGGTTCTGCTGGGTGACAGCGACGAGGCACATGTGGCCGAACTGGTCATGCACCGGACGGGGCTGACCTGCCGCTTCCTGCAAGGAGAATTTACGCAGGTTTCGCAGTACATTCGCGAGATTTTTTATTTCAGTCAGCATTCCATCGAGTCGCTGCTCGAACTGGAAGTGCGCCGACTGGCGGAAGATGTTGATCACGCCTACAGCCCGGAAAAGTTTCTTGATTATTTGTTGCATAAGGCGGCGCATCAGAGAGCCACCGATATTCACTTGTCGCCATCGTCATCCAGTCTGCACTTGTTTTTCCGCGTCGACGGGGTTTTACGACCGGTCATGGCGCTTCCTCTCTCATTGATGCGGCTGGTGGTTTACATCAAGCTGCTGGCGGAGATGGATATTTCCGAACAACGGCGTCCGCAGGATGGCAGTTTTCATATGCCCCTCTTTGATCAGCCGTTCGCGATCCGCGTTTCGGTATTGTGCAGTGAATACGGCGAGCGTGTCGTGATGCGTCTGCTTCCCGAGCGCAGCAAACTGGCCGGACTGGAACAGTTGGGCTTTTTGAAGAACGATGTTGTCGCCCTTGAGCGCATTTTCTCCAAGCCGTCGGGCATGATTCTGATTACCGGCCCGACCGGTTCTGGAAAAAGTACGACAATGTACGCGGCCTTGCAGTTTCAATCGCTGGTTGAAAGCAACGTACTGACCGTTGAAGACCCTATCGAGTATCGGGTTCCCGGTGCGGCGCAAACGGAAGTCAACCGTCGTGCCGGCTATGATTTCAGCAACGCGCTGCGCTTTTTCCTTCGTCACGATTCTGATGTGATTCTGATCGGCGAAATCCGCGACAAGGAAACAGCGCTGGCGGCCATCGAAGCGGCGGCAACCGGCCATTTGGTGTTGTCAACGCTGCACGTCGGCAGCGCCTTTGGCGTTGTCCCGCGCTTGAGACCGCTTGGCCTCGATGCGCAAATGATTGCCGATAACCTGATCGCCGTTATCAGTCAGCGTCTGGTACGCCGCAATTGCCCGTATTGCAGCGAGGAAGATGCGCTGACTGCGGCAGAAAAAACATGGTTGGGCGGCGGCAAAATCAAGGCGTTTCGCGGTCGCGGCTGCGATGTCTGCGGGTTCAGCGGCTATTTTGGCCGTTTACCGGTGTATGAAATTCTCGAAGTGGATCAGTCTTTGGCCAACGCCATTGCCGATAATGCCGGGCGGGAAAACCTGCGTCTCAAAGCGGAGGGTAGCGGGTTTACGACCATCCTCGATCAGGCGAAATGGCGCGTCTGTCACGGGCAGACAACGCTTGACGAAATCAGGCGCGTTGTCGGCGAAGGGGTGGCGGGATGAACTCGCATCTCTATTTTTACCGGCTGTTGGTGTCCGACGGCAAAACCAGAATCGGCGTCTCCCGCTTCATGGTGGAGCGTGATTTTTCGGTGCAACTTTGGCTGGAACGCCGACATGACGCCGTTGTTCTGTCGCTTTATCGTTTCCCGGGCTGGCTCAACAAAGGGTTTCGTTTTTTCGGCAACCTGTTTTCGCCGACGATCAAGGCGGAAGACCTCAGCGGCCTTCTGCGCGATTTGTCTTTGATGCTGCGTAGCGGCATCCCGATCATCGAAGGCTTGCGAGCGATTGCGGCGGAAGTGCGTTTCGGCGCGTCGCCGGGAACGGCGACGGTGGCGACCTTGCTGCACGAAGAACTGGAAGGCGGAACCACCGTCAGTCAGGCGTTTGCGCGTCACGCTGATATTTTTCCGGAAATCGTCTGCAATCTGGTGGACATCGGCAACGAAAGCGGCACACTGGACAAGATGCTGATGGAGGCCTCTCGTCATCTTGAGCGCGTTACGGCAATGGGGCGAAATGTCAGACGGGCGCTGATCTATCCCATATTCGTTTTTGCTGCGATTATCGGTGCGGCGGCTTTTTGGCTTTATTACGTCATTCCCAATCTTTCCGAACTTTTCAGGCAGTTGCACGCGAAAATGCCGCCGTTGACGCAGGCCGTTATCCGGTTTTCGGAATGGTTGTCGGCAAATTTCGTGCTGAGTGTCGTGATACTGTCGGTGATCCTCCTTGTTCCCTGGCTGGTTTTTCGCTACAGCAGAGACGCGCGCACCAGCCTTTACAGTATCGGCCATCGGCTGCCGATCAGTGGTGTGCTGTTACGCACGTCCGGAATGGCGTTTCTGACGGAACACCTGGCGCTGCTGATCCGCGCCGGCCTCGATATGGCGCAAAGCCTGAAAATTCTTGAACGCGCTACCAGAGATGAGTATTACAAGGAAAGCCTTGGTGATATTCGCGGCGTGGTTGAGCGCGGTGAACGCCTGAACGTCGCCATGCGAATGACCGATCGCTTTCCGCCGCTGGCTTTGCGGATGATTGCCGTGGGCGAAGATACCGGAACGCTGGACGAGCAACTGGAATACCTGGCGGTGGAATACCGGCAGCGCCTTGACCATCTCGTGGCGTCGCTCTCCGAGATTATCAAACCGGCCGTGATTGTTCTGGCC
The DNA here is from genome assembly GCA_031260355.1 of Burkholderiales bacterium. Taxonomy (GTDB): domain Bacteria; phylum Pseudomonadota; class Gammaproteobacteria; order Burkholderiales; family Casimicrobiaceae; genus UBA931. Next base: position 6,567 of record JAIRJZ010000081.1, on the reverse strand, counting down.
GGATTGCTGTTCATTTTCATCGTTGTTGTTTTGCTGCTCCCGGTGTACGACCTGATCAGGCAATCCATGGCCATACCCGGCGCCTGAGGAGTTTTTATGTTTTCCGGCAAACAAGGGTTCATGCATGGCAACAAACGCCAGAAAGGCGTCAGCCTGCTGACCATCGCGTTGCTGCTGCTGTTGTTGGGCGGCACGTTGATGGCGGGAATCAGCTATTTTCGTGCGCAGATTCCGAGCGAGGCTGCCAGCCGCCAGAAAGAAGCGCTGGCTTGGGCAGATCAGGCGATTCTTGGCTTTGCTTCAATCCATCACCGGCTGCCCTGCCCGGCGGCAACGCCGACGGGCGATGAAGATTGCACGCGCCCCAAAGGCTTTCTGCCGGTAAAAGCACTGAATCTGGACGCCACCATGTACGCGCCCGGCGTCCTGCCGATGCGCTACATGGTGTATCGGAACCCGACAAAATCGGGGGGCAGCGGTTTTTCCGCCGATCTCGCGGAAATGGATTCGGCAAGTCCCTATCCTCATCCTCTTCCGTCGGACAGTTTTGAGCCGTCGGCGTGGGATGGAGATGCCGGGAAAGACGCCAACGAAATAAAAGACAACGACTCTCATGATGGCCGTTCTGTTGATCGCTACGATTTCAATGCCCGCAACGGCCTTGATATGTGCGAAACCATGCGGCTGGCGCATGTTCAGACAGTCGGTACGGAGCCTTCCGCCAGTTATGCGCATTACACACGCGGCTTGTTGGCTACAGTGGTCAACGTTGCTTACGGCATTGCGGCGCCGGGGCTTGGCGACGCTTCCGGCGACAACAACCTTTTCGACGGCGTTAATGGCGACGACACGGTTGTGCAAATGGAGCCGCCCGACAGATCGCACGGCTTTAACTACAACGACTATGTTTTCGTCCGCGATCTGCCGTCGCTGATGTCGGCGTTCGGTTGCCAGCCGGTGCATTACGAAATTGCCCGGGATCGCACCGACAGCGTCGCCAGCGGGTCGTTTGGCGGTTTGACCGGCGTCATTGCCGATACGGTTGAACTGGTGGGGGGCGTTTTTACTGGTACCGTCCCGAGCGAATTGCATGTCAAGTATGACCGCGAAGGCGTTGCCTCACCCATGCTGTCAACGGTTCAGTCCGTGGCGTTGGCTGTTGAGGTCATCAAGGAAGTTGAAGATCTGTATGCTTCCGTCAGAAGCGCGGCGGAGCAGGCGTTGGCGTTTGCGATTGTGCAGGCGGTGCTGGCCGCTGCGGGCATCGCTGTTTCCGTTATCCAGATTATTGCCGGCGCGATAGGCATTGCCGAAGCGGCGGGAATAGCGGCGGCATGTCTGGGGCTCTGCGCGAATCAGTATGTTGCCATTGCTTTCTATACGGCGGAAATTGTGACCTCCACCATCGCGCTGGTTGTCAACATAGCAGCGATGGGGACGCTGATCGTGGGCGCGGTGCAGGCAGGGCTTGTCGTTTCGCGCCTAGGCGGCAATGAGGATCTCGTAACGAATTTTTGTGATGCAACAGCGGCAGATCCAAGTGTTCAGGACGAGGTCAACAAAGGAATTCAGGACGCGAAAGACAAGCTGTGGAATGCGGCGCAGAAGGCCAAGAGCGCAATGGACACAGCTTACGGAAAACTCGGAGGCTTCGAGACTACGGTTAACACGTGCTATCAGGGCTTGCGTCAGGCAGTGACAGAAACGACGCCGACGCTTAGTGTTGCGGTTGCCGGCAATCCGGCGTGTACCAACCCCGCCAGTTTCACTTATGAAAGCTGTGGTTTTACGACGGTTGGCGATGCGTATCAGAAATTTTATAGCGGCAGCGGGGGCGGGCGCGACGGATTGTTCGGGGGCAGATACAGCGCCGAAAAAGAATTGGAAGAAACAAAAGAGAGGATCAGCAATCTGGACAAAGAGATAGAGGAAACCGATACCAGCAGGGCAGCAGTTCAGACACAGATAAACAATAGCGTTAATGAGTATCGGGCTACGCTCAACGGAAAGGGATTGAGTCCGGCCAAGATTGAGGAAGCGTGTGCCAAATTCAGGGCAAATCTCGTCGAAGAATACAACACCAGGAACAACAAGGCCAAGACTGAGCGAGCTGCGCTGGTCGCGAGCCTCCCGGCGCTGGAGACGGCTATTCAAACTGCGAAGAACGCCATCACCAATGCCGTCAATGCGCTGCCGGCAAGCGTAGCCAACCAGACGGCTACATGCACCACTCCGGCGGGGGATGTCACCATTCCATGCGCGACCAAATACAGCAGCCTTTGTTCCAATGCGCGAAGCGCGATAAGGAATGAGTATTGGGAAATGAATTACCCATCATTGGTGGCTTGTGAATGGCTTTCCGGTAGAGAAGACCGGGCGGTTTGTCGTGAGTACAACTACTACGCCGCATGGCTTGACTACTATCGCAAGAAAGAATTGTACGAGGAAACCCTCAAACAATATAACAGCTTTGTGGCGAATCTGCCGTCAACCGGGGGCTTTAACTGCGCGGCGGGAACGGACGGGAAGGTGGTGGTGTTTCCTGTCAATGAGGCGGTAGAGATTCTCCGAAAGGTTGACAAGAGGAGCATGTTGCAATGAAGACAAGTCGAATCCTGACATCAACACGTCCGCGCGGTTTTTCATTGCTGGAAATGGCGGTGGCGCTGACCATCCTCGCTTTGCTGGCGGTGGCGCTCTGGAAATTCATTCCGCAATGGCGCGTTGTCGATGAGACGCAATCGCCGCAGACGCAGTTGGCGGTTGCGGATGAGGCGATTGTCGGTTTTGTGATGACGCATTACCGTTTGCCCTGCCCGGATGTTGACGGAGACGGAAAGGAAGATCGCACGCCGAGCAACGATGGCTGTGCTAACCCGGTCGGGGGTTTTCCTTTTCAGACACTGGGCACACATTCCCGTCCGCTTTTGCGCTACGCCGTTCATCAGGACGGGGCGCTGACATCGCTGACGAGAGCGGCAGCGCGACATGCGCCGCCATTGCCGCCGCCGCCCCAAGCGACTACGGAATGGCCGTTAACGGGAACGGGTAACTATACGCCGGGAAGTTTGGACACCAGCGGGCTGGGCGCGATCCCTTCGGACTATGACCCCGGCGTGGGCAATCTTGAGCCGGGGGATTTGAAAAATCTTTCGACGCTTGCGGGGGTTGATCTTAGTCGGACAAGTCCACCCGGCTTCTCTCAGGTGGAAAGCACGATTAACGGTCTGGATTTTTGTGCGGCGTTGCGTGACGTTCAACTTGCGCCGTCGCACGTTTTGGCGGCGGGCGGCATTCCTGTGGCTTATCTTGTTGTTCACCCCGGAGCAGGAGACGCCGATAACAACGGCAGCTTCTTCGATTTGGGGAACGATGACGGCTTGCTGACGTTTGAAGCGCCGGGAAGGGCGATGGCGCAGAACTACGACGACCAGGTTCTGGCTGTCGGGTTTGGTGAATTGGCAGCACGTCTTTCCTGTCCTTCGTACCTGTCCCGCGCCAACGCCTCGGGGCATACGGCGAGTGCCGCTTACGACAACTTCCGCGTTGCGCTGGCGCTTCTTCAGTTCCAGGCCTTTGCCTACGATATGGCGTATCTCGACATGCAGTCTGCTTATACAGGAGTGGTGTTCGGGGTTGCCAGTGTGGTGACCGCAACGGCAAGCGCAGTTTTTGTGGGGGCAGCGGGAGTGATGACGGCGGACGAAGGCGTTGGAGCTGCGTTGATAATTGCTGCGGGAATTATTGTGGGCGTTGCTGGTGTTGTTGAGGCGATTATCGAACTGGGGTTTGCCATCGCCGGGTTGGTTGATGCCGTTGAAGCCATGGGAGAAGCCGCAGGCAAACGGATTGAAGCGGAAGTTTATGCGCACAAGATGTTGGCGGTGGCTGATGAAACGGTAAAGCGCGCTGTGGCGATTAACCTGAAGGGACTTCTGCCATGAAAAAAACACTATTGGGTTTTTCTCTGCTGGAACTGGCGATCATCGTTCTGCTTTTAGGCTTGCTGACAACGTTGACGTGGAAATTTATCGGGCAGAGGGTTCAGCAACAAGCGGCTGTAAAGACGTATTCGCTACTGGAACGCGCCGACTGGGCGTTAACCGGTTTTATCATGTCGCACCACCGCTTGCCTTGCCCCGATACGAATCAGGACGGAGAGGAAAACTGTGGCGGGTCGGACCAGGTAGGAACATTGCCGTACAAAACGTTGGGTCTTGCCGACGCCCGTGCCGGTCAGATCCGCTATGGTGTTTTACGGCGGACGGAGGTGGTTGCCGACCCTGAGGCGGATCTCGCTGTTGATCCTGCGCCGCCATTGCCTCGAGCCGCAGATTTGACGGTTGCGACAGATCGCTTTTATCCGTTATTGGCGGGAATCGGCCATAGTGGAGGTGGGTTTCAGAGCACTCTGCCTGATCTCACGACGAGTACGGGATTGAGTGGCCGGGTGTATCGTGGGGTACAAGCCTACAACGCTGAGTTGGGAGAGCAGAATGGCCTTGACTTCTGCTGGGCGCTTCGCGTTGCGGAAGATCCTTTGCCCGGTAATGATGCGATCAGCCAGAATGTGCATGTGCTGGTCAATGGTCAGCCGCGCCAGGTGGCCTACGCGCTGGCGCTCCCGGGGGCGCTGAACATGGACGACGATAACAATCTCTTTGATGGCGCGCAGGTTTCTGCGTTGGCTTTCAATGCGCCGCAACAGGCGCAGACGTATCTGAACGATGACCGGGTGCGTGCAGTCAGCCCGGGGGTACTTTGGGATCGCCACAAATGCGGCGAAGCGATGGCCTCGATCGGGCATGCGCAAGCGAATACGGCAACGGCAGCGGTCATCCTCTACCACGGGCTATACGACTACGAACAGGTGTTGGAGCAATCGGTGGCGCTGGCCAGCTCACAAATCACGATAGCTTCGGCGGGGGTGGTTTCTGCAGTTGCCATGATTATTGATGCGGTGGCAGGCGCCTTTCATGCGGCCGGGGATATGGCCAAACTTTTTGGTGTCGCTGCGTGGTCTATTGCAGCGGCGGTGCTCATGGCAGCGTCGGCAGCCATCACCATGCCGGTGGCGATCCTGGCACTGGTTTCGGCAGTTGAGATTTGGCGCATGACGGAGCAGCGGTATCATTTCGTTATGGGATTAAGAGGGTCGGCAAAAGGTTTTGCCGAAGAGCTGTTGCTGCATGTCAAAACGGCGGATGAAAGAGGTTTGTACATGGGCAGGCCTTGAGCTAACCATAGGGAAATGAAAGCCGGTCGGACAGTCAGATGAGAGCCAGTTGAGAGGCAGATGAGAGCGAAAGAAATGTTTACATCGACAACAATGAAGCAAAAGACACAAAAGCGGGCAGCGATGCTCGGCTTTTCGCTGGTCGAGCTTTCCATCGTTCTGATCGTGATCGGCCTGATCATCGGCGCGGTGACTATCGGGAAAAGCGTTCATCGCAATGCGGTTCATCAGCGGATTGCCAGTGAGTTCATCCAGGGCTGGCTGGTGGCTTACGACAGCTACGTTGCCGGTGTTGGCGTGGTTCCGGCCGATAACGTCAGTGTGCCGACGGGGTGTATTAACCAGAGTTGCGCCACAGGGACGGGTAGTGGTGCCGGCACTATCTTGTGTGATAACGCGTTGCGCAACACGATGCTGGCTGCCGGTATCGGCTTGCCGGCGGGGCGCGCGGCGGGGCGGGAAGACCGTTATGTGTATCTCGACAGCAACGGCTTGCCGCACGATTTGCAAGTGTGTTTTCAGAATGTGCGATGGAGCGAGCCGGGGGCAACTTCCGGCACTTATGTTCCCCGCTCCCGCAATGTGATGGTGATCACGGGGCTGACCCCGGCGCTGGCCAACTTCCTCGACCATTATTTTGATACCGTGGTGGACGCGCGGTTTGGTGATGTTCGGGAATTGCAGTACGCTGCCAATACAGACACCACTAAAAAGCCATGGTCTTTGGATGAAACCTATGACTTTAGTGGTACGGATAACCGCAAATGGGACGAAGATCAGAGTCCTGAATTGACGGCGTATATGCGCATGCATCGTTAGCGCGGTTTGGGTTTGGCGAATACATCCTGAAAAATTCAGAGGATTGCTCGAACATCGCTCGCCCTGTTTCGGCACTGTTCTGCGATGCGCCCGGCGGCCGCAAGGAGAAGCTGGATCGTGCTTGTTGGCGGCAACGGTGGTGGCAAGTGAAAAAAAGCCGCCGTCGTTCCCGCGAAGGCGGGAATCCAGTCTGCGTCATTCTGCGCGAAGCGCAAACATCTTTTTTCTCCCGCTTGCGGGAAAGAGGAAAAAGCGTGAGTTCTTGAACCAAAATCGCTGCACATAGATTCTGCGACTACGCTTCGCTCCGCGCAGAATGACAGCGCTGGAGGTTTTTGAGGCAAATGCCAATGGGTTTTTCCGGCGCCAAACAAAAAAGCCAGCTAACGTTATGAGTTTACTGGCTTTGATGGACTTGCTTGGATGTTGCTGGATCATGCGATGGTGCCCAGAAGAGGACTCGAACCTCCAAGGGTCTCCCCACTAGTACCTGAAACTAGCGCGTCTACCAA
>JAIRJZ010000025.1 GCA_031260355.1 Burkholderiales bacterium | reverse complement strand
CACTTGAATCCGATAGAGAAGCTTTGGGCTAACCTCAAACGGCAGTGGCGAAACGTTTCCCACCTGCCTATTCATGAATTCCTTAAAACGTCTAATTATTTGTGCGGTTAACTATAAGCTGTAAAAACCACCGTTATTTTCAAACTCAGATGGCATTTCCATGAAATCGTTCGACATCATTATTTACCACAACCCCGAGTGCGGCACGTCGCGCCATGTGCTGGGGCTGATTCGCCATGCCGGGATTGAGCCGCACGTCATCGAATACCTCAAGACACCACCGACCCGTGCGCTGCTCATCTGGCTTATCGAGCGGGCAGGTTTAACTCCGCGCAAGTTGCTTCGTGAAAAGGGTGCGCTCTATACAGAATTGGGTTTGAGCAACGAGAACCTGAGTGATGATGCCTTGCTTGATGCCATGATGGCGCATCCCATCCTTATCAATCGGCCATTGGTCGTCTCGCCGCTTGGCGTGAGGCTGTGCCGCCCTTCCGAAGAAGTGCTTGATCTGTTGCCCGCACAATAAGGCGTCTTTATCAAAGAAGAAGGTGAGCCAGAAGGAATGCTTTGATGTTCAACATCCGCTACGACACGACATGGCCTAGCATGGCGCTCAACTTGGACGGCTTCGCCGCCGGTTAACTTAGACGCCAGGGGATTTCCCATTTGAAAACAAAGGAGATTCCGATTATAATGTGCTGTTTGAGCGGGCGGGCGGTGTATGGCGTCCGTGGTCTTTGAGGCTGCGCCGCAAGAGGTTTGACTATGAGGCGGAAACCATGACAACACCCGGCGAAGCTTCGCCCCGGATCGACGTATTCCGTTTCATTGAAGCGGGCAACGTATGTTCGGGCAAGGTGTCGATTGCGCGGCTGGAGCGGCTTTTCGACCGGCTGCCGGAAACGGTGGATCCTGCGGAAGCGGGGACACTGGACTGGCAAGTACGGGGGCTGCACGACGGGCTGGGTCATCCGGCCTTGGAGATCGCCGTTGAGGGGACGTTTCCGCTGGTTTGCCAGCGTTGTCTGCAACCATTGAGCTGGCCGGTGGCGCAGCGTACCGTGGTGCTGGTGGCGCGGACGCCGGAAGCGTTGGCGGAACTGGATGACGAGGTGGAGCAGGAAGTGATTCTGGGCTCGAATTCGTTGGAAGTGTTGGCGCTGGTCGAGGACGAGTTGCTGTTGTCGTTGCCGTTTGCGCCGAAGCATGAAGTGGATTGTGGCGGCGGGGCGTAGAATTACCACCTGTCAGACCCGATGGAAGTGTATTGATGAAGTTTGAGGCACGTGATGACGTGCCGTTTTTTGGTTGAGGAGAAAGTTATGGCAGTTCAGCAAAACAAGAAATCGCCGTCCAAACGTGGCATGCACCGGGCGCACGATTTTCTGACCAATCCGCCGTTGTCAACGGATCCGGTGACCGGCGAAACCCATCGCCGTCATCATATTACGCCCAACGGCTTTTACCGCGGCAAGAAAGTAGTCAAAACCAAGGCCGACGAGTAAAATAAAAAAAGTACGCAGAACGATCCGGTGACGGACGAAAGCTGCGACTTTGAAAATACTGTGGAAACAGCGAGTCCGGGAAAGGGACGGACACGCGAGGCGCGCAACGGGAAAGCTGTCGCGCCTTTGTCATCATTAGAGCGAACAATATGCGTGTGACCATTGCGGTGGACGCCATGGGGGGGGATCACGGTTTGTCGGTGACGGTGCCCGCTGTGTCGAATTTTCTGGTAGCAACCCCCGAAGCGCAGGTCGTGATGGTGGGTCTTGCCGAGCCGCTGGAAGCGGCGCTGGCGGCGGTGGACAAAACGCTGCGGGCGCGGATCGCGGTGCGCGTTGCCAACGAGATCGTCGAAATGAACGAGCCGCCGGCCGATGCGTTGCGGCGTAAAAAAAATTCGTCGATGCGGGTTGCCATCGATTTGATCAAGAGCGGCGAAGCGCAGGCGTGCGTGTCGGCGGGAAATACCGGCGCCTTGATGGCGATCGGGAAATTCGTGTTGAAGACCTTGCCCGGAATCGACCGGCCGGCGATCGCCACGCAGTTGCCGAATACGCGCGGTGTTTCAACGGTGCTCGATCTTGGCGCCAACGTGAACTGCACGGCTGAACAGTTGCTGCAATTTGCGGTCATGGGCAGTGCGCTGACCACGGCCATCGAGGGCAATGACAATCCGACCGTGGGGTTGCTCAACATCGGCGAAGAAGAGACCAAAGGCAATGAAGTGGTCAAGGAGGCCGCCGAACTGCTGAAGAGCTCCGGGCTGAATTTCTACGGCAATATCGAAGGCGACGACATTTACAACGGCACGACCGATGTCGTGGTGTGCGATGGCTTTGTCGGCAATGTGGCGCTCAAGACGTCCGAGGGCCTCGTGCAGATGCTTTACCAATTTCTCAAAGACGAATACTCGCGCAACTGGCGAACCAAGCTGGCGGCGCTGCTTTCGTACCGGGTGCTGAAGTCGTTCAAATCGCGGCTCGACCCGCGCCGTTTCAATGGGGCGACGCTGATCGGTTTGCGCGGCGTCGTCATCAAGAGCCACGGCTCGGCCGATGAACTGGCGTTCGAATACGCGTTACGAAAAGCGTATCAGGAAGTTGCGCATGGCATGCTGGATCGCATCGCGCAACGTATCGAGGCAGTGTCGGCGCGATTGCCGACGGTGGCGCCGCTTGAAACCGGCGGTGCCTGAACCAAGGGTTCGGTGCAACCGCGTTAGGGTCTGTTCACACTGTTTCCACAGTCGCGAGGGACAAGCCAATATGGCCTTTCCCTTCGGGGTGCGCGCCTGAGGAGCCGTTTGCGGTGTTATTCCATTTCTACTTCAAAACGATAACAACACATCGTCATTCCCGCTTTCGCGGGAATGACGGTTTCCGAGGGCGGTTTTTGTCCTTTTGAACGAGAAATGGAATTACAGTCGCTTTGCAAGGCTCACGGCATTGCTGTGCCGCCTGCGCCTTGTGTTCGACCCCTCGGGCGCACAACGCGATCTGCGGAAATAGTGCGAACAAGCGTTAATGTGTTGTACAGTCATTCTTTTTCCCTGACAAGACGATGAGATACAGCCGGATTATCGGAACGGGCAGTTATCTGCCCGAAAAGATCGTGACCAACGACGATCTGTCGAAAACGCTCGATACCGACGACGAATGGATTCAGTCGCGCACCGGTATCCGGCAGCGCCACATTGCGGCGCCCGAACAGGAAACCTCGGATCTGGCGCTGATGGCTTCGCAGCGTGCGCTGGCGAGCGCCGGGTTGGCGGCGGACGATATCGACCTGATCGTCGTGGCGACGACGACGCCCGATATGTTGTTCCCCTCGACGGCGTGCATCTTGCAGGACAAGCTGGGGATTCACAACGGCAGCGCGGCGTTTGATGTGCAGGCGGTGTGCAGCGGCTTCATCTTTGCGCTGGCGACGGCAGACCGGATGGTCGCGTCCGGCATGGCGAAGAACGCGCTGGTCGTCGGTGCCGAAGTCATGAGCCGCATCCTCGACTGGAACCACCGCAATACCTGCGTCCTGTTCGGCGACGGCGCCGGGGCGCTGGTGTTGCAGGCGTCGGAGACGCCGGGAATCTTGTCGGCGCACCTGCATTCGGAAGGGCAACACCGCCACATCCTGAATGCGCCGGGGCAGATTCGGGACGGGCGGATTCACGGCTCTCCCTACATTCACATGGACGGCGGCGCGGTGTTCCGTTTTGCGGTGCGGGTGTTGGCGGAAAGCACACTGGAGGCGCTGGCGCACAATGGCTTGCAGCCCGCCGACATCGACTGGCTGGTGCCGCATCAGGCCAACGCGCGAATCATGGACGCGACGGCGAAGAAACTGGGCGTGCCGCCGGAAAAAGTGATTCATACCGTATCGGGGCAAGCCAATACCTCGGCGGCGTCGATTCCGCTGGCGATCGATTATGGCGCGCGTCATGGTTGCTTCAAGCCCGGGCAGTTGCTGGCGCTGGCGGCGGTCGGCGCCGGTTTCTCTTGGGGCGCGAGCCTGGTGCGGTGGGGATAGGAGGGAAGATGAAGATCGCGTTTGTTTTTCCGGGTCAGGGGTCGCAATCGATCGGGATGATGGGCGGCTTCGGCGCGCATCCGGTCGTGCGCCGGACGTTTGACGAAGCCTCCGCCGTGCTGGGCGAAGATTTGTGGGGACTGGCCGAAAGCGGGTCGGAGGAGGCGCTGGCGCTGACAACAAACACGCAGCCGCTGATGCTGACTGCCGGCGTGGCCGTCTGGCGCGCCTGGTGCGAGACGAGCGAATGGCGTCCGACCCTCGTCGCCGGACACAGTCTCGGCGAGTACGCCGCTCTGGTCGCGGCCGGGGCGTTGACGCTGGAAGATGCCGTACCGCTGGTGCGCTTCCGGGCGCAAGTAATGCAGGAAGCGGTGCCGGAGGGTGTCGGCGCGATGGCGGCGATTCTCGGACTCGACGACGCGCAGGTCATCGCGTTGTGCGCGGCGCAGAGCGCGGCGGACGCCGTCGTTGAAGCGGTCAACTTCAATTCGCCGGGACAGGTGGTGGTGGCCGGTCACAAGAATGCGGTCGAACAATTGATGGTGGCAGCCAAAGAGGGCGGTGCCAAACGGGCGGTGTTGTTGCCGGTGTCGGCGCCGTTTCACAGTTCGTTGCTGGCGCCGGCGGCGGCGCGGTTGGCGGAACGGCTGCGTGAAGTGCCCTTTTGCGCCCCCGACATCGCGCTCATCCACAATGTCGATGTTCGCGAACACGACACGGCGGAGGCCATCCGGCAGGCGCTGGCGATGCAGGCGGCCAGGCCGGTACGGTGGACGCAAACTTTGCAGGAGATGCAGGCGCGCGGCGTGACCCACATCATCGAGTGCGGACCGGGCAAAGTATTGGCGGCGCTGACCAAACGGGCGACGGACGGCATCACCGGGTTGGCGTTAACTGACAGCGACGCTATTGGAAAAGCGCAGGAAACGCTTGCAAGCGTGCGTGACCGTTAAAGAGATTTTGTTCAGGGCAGTTTTGGCGCTATTCCTGCGAGGGCGTGCTGCGCTTTGCTCCTTCCCCTTCAAGGGGAAGGCAGGGACGGGGATGGGGTTTCGTGGCTGTCTGTGCAAGTAGCCCCATCCCCACCCTAACCCTCCCCTTGAAGGGGAGGGCTTTGTCGGCAGACGGATCCTCTCCTGCTGGCGGGAGAGGGTAGGATTCTAATTCGGCGATTCAGGAGAGACGGATGCAACAGGAATTGACAGGACAGCGCGCGCTGATCACCGGTGCCACCCGTGGCATTGGCCGGGCGATTGCGCTGGAGTTGGCGGCAGCGGGCGCGACCGTGGTCGGCACGGCAACCAGCGACGAGGGCGCGGCCAGGATTACCGCTTATCTGAAAGAAGCCGGTTATGCCGGCACCGGTATGACGCTGGACGTCAAGGACGAAACCGGCGTTGCGCAGGTGCTGGACGAATTTGAAAAGGTCTGTGGCGGGTCGCCGTCGATTCTGGTCAACAATGCCGGGATCACCCGCGACAATCTGCTGATGCGGATGAAGGACGAGGAATGGGACGCGATCATGGACACCAACCTGAAGGCGGTGTTCCGGCTGTCGCGCGCTGTGCTGCGCGGCATGATGAAAGCGCGCTTCGGGCGCATCATCCAGATCGGTTCGGTGGTCGGCTCAATGGGTAACGCCGGACAGACCAATTACGCGGCGGCCAAGGCGGCGCTGATCGGTTTCTCCAAGGCGCTGGCGCAGGAGGTGGGCAGCCGCGGTATCACCGTCAATTGCATCGCGCCCGGATTCATCGACACCGAGATGACGCAGTCGCTGCCGGAAGCCCAGAAAGAGGCGCTGTTGAAGGCGGTGCCGGCGGGACGGTTGGGGGACGTTGCCGACATTGCCCACGCTGTCGGCTTTTTGGCGAACCCGCGTGCCGGTTACATTACCGGCGCGACGCTTCACGTCAACGGCGGAATGTACATGGCGTAGCGTGCAGAAAGGTATCACATTAACGGAAGATTGCGTGTTTTGGCAGATGTTGATGTGTTTTTTGAATTTTATCCGCCAGAAAAACGGCGAGACGAGAGTAACAACCCATTGGAACCGGAGCGCGGCCAAAAGACCGGCGGCGAAACCTGAAAAGGTTCTGGTAAAATTTGTTTTTTCTTCATTCCCGAGAGGGGCGAGTCGATGAACAGTATTGAACAACGTGTAAAAAAAATTGTCGCTGAACAACTCGATGTCAAGGAGGCCGACATCAAGAGCGAATCGTCGTTCACCGAAGACTTGGGCGCCGATTCACTGGCGGTCGTCGAGCTGGTGATGGCACTCGAAGAGGAGTTCGAGACGGAAATCCCTGACGAGGACGCCGAAAAGATCACGACGGTTCAACAAGCGGTCGATTACATCAGCGCCCATCTGAAGCAGTAACAGCAGCGCCGCCGCCCGTTGGGGTCGGCGGCGTTTCGCGTTTTGCAGAGGATGACATTCTCGAGCCTGCGCCTGCCGTCGAAGCAGAGCGCGGGCGCGTGTCTGGTTTGAAAAGGATTCACACATGTCACACCGTCGAGTCGTCGTGACCGGGATGGGGATTGTGTCCCCGGTAGGAATAGGCCTGGAAGCGGCATGGAGCAACATTCTTGCTGGTCGTTCCGGCATCGGTCCGATCACCCGTTTCGACGCTTCTACCTTTCCGGCGCGTATTGCCGGCGAAGTCAAGGGATTTGACGTCGAACCGTATCTGGCGCCCAAAGAAGCGCGCCGTTACGACACTTTCGTACACTACGCGCTGGCGACGGCGATCAATGCTGTGCGCGATGCCGGGCTGGACAATGACAACGTTGACAAGGAACGGGCCGGCGTTTGTATTGGTGCCGGGATCGGCGGTCTGCCGTACATTGAAAACACCGTCGGGACCTTCCTGAACGGCGGTATTCGCAAGGTGACGCCGTTTTTTGTTCCCGGCTCGATCATCAACATGGGGGCAGGGCTGGTGTCGATCGAATTCGGCTACAAGGGGCCGAACTTGTCAACGGTGACGGCATGCTCGAGCGCCAACCACAGCATCGGCGAAGCGGCGCGGCTGATCGAATACGGCGACGCCGATATCATGATTGCCGGCGGAGCGGAGTCCACCGTCAGCGAATTGGGCGTCGGCGGTTTCTGCGCGATGCGGGCGTTGTCCACCCGCAACGACGACCCGCAGGCGGCGAGTCGCCCCTGGGACAAGGGGCGCGACGGCTTCGTGCTGGGTGAGGGGGCGGGCATTCTGGTGCTCGAAGAACTGGAACATGCGAAGGCGCGCGGTGCGCGGATTTACTGCGAACTGGCGGGCTACGGCATGAGTTCTGACGCCCACCACATCACCGCGCCGCCGGACGACGGCGACGGCGCCCGGCGCAGCATGCTGACGGCGCTCAAGAACGCAAAACTCAAACCCGAAGACATCGGCTACATCAACGCGCACGGCACTTCGACGCCGCTCGGCGATATCGCCGAATGCCGCGCCGTCGAAGCTGCTTTCGGTGCGCACGCGAAAAAGCTGGCGGTGAGTTCGACCAAGTCAATGACTGGCCATCTGCTGGGTGCGGCCGGCGGTATTGAGTCGATCTTCACGATTCTGGCATTGCGCGATCAGACGGCGCCGCCGACAATCAACCTGACCGACCCCGACCCCGAATGCAATCTGGACTTCGTACCGAATGTGGCGCGCAAGATGCCGCTGCAGGCGGCGATGTCGAATTCGTTCGGTTTTGGCGGCACCAATGCGACACTGGTTTTCAAAACGCTCTGACGCATTAGGGGATATTCAGTCAGCACGAGAGTAAAAAACGGTTTGTCAATTTTCACTAAGTGACTCCATCATGGCGTTAATCGTCCAGAAATACGGCGGCAGTTCGGTCGGTTCGATTGAGCGTATTCGCAACGTTGCCCGCCGCGTAGCTTGCTACGCCCAAAAAGGGAACCGGATGGTGGTGGTGCTTTCCGCCATGTCCGGCGAAACCAACCGGTTGCTGGGGCTGGCCAAAGAACTCTCCAGCCATCCCGATCCGCGTGAACTCGATGCCATTGCCTCGACCGGCGAGCAAGTTACCATCGGCCTTCTGGCGATTGCGTTGCAGGAAATGGGGCTGAAGGCGAAAAGCTATAGTGGCAGCCAGGTGCGCGTTCATACGGACAGCGCGTTTAACAAAGCGCGCATTCTCGATATCGACCGCAACAACATTGGCCGCGAATTGGACAAAGGCGTGATCGCAGTCGTTGCCGGTTTCCAGGGCGTTGACAAAGACGGCAACGTCACGACGCTCGGTCGCGGCGGTTCCGATACCTCGGCAGTAGCGCTGGCGGCGGCGCTGAAAGCCGACGAGTGCCAGATTTACACCGATGTTGACGGCGTTTACACCACCGATCCGCGCATCGTTTCCGAAGCGCGCCGACTCGATGCCATCACCTTCGAAGAAATGCTCGAAATGGCGAGCCTGGGATCCAAAGTTTTACAGATTCGCTCCGTCGAATTTGCCGGCAAATATAAAGTGAAATTACGCGTGCTCTCGTCGCTCGATGATCCCGAATCGAACGCTCCCGGTACGCTTATTACCTACGAGGAGAATCAAGGTATGGAACAAGCCACCATCTCGGGCATTGCTTTCGCGCGCGATGAAGCCAAAATATCGATCATGGGTGTCGAGGATCGCCCCGGCATTGCCTACGCGCTGCTGGGGCCGGTGGCTGATGCCAATATCGACGTTGATATGATCGTACAGAACATCAGCGAATCCGGTCACACCGATTTCTCGTTCACGGTCAACAATACCGAGTTTGACAAAACACTGGACGTTCTCAACCGTGAACACAGTGCCGGAAAATTCAAGGCGCGGGCCATTCTCGGTGACAAAAACATTTGCAAAGTGTCGGTCGTCGGCATCGGGATGCGTACCCATGCCGGCATTGCGTCGAAAATGTTCAGGACGCTGGCCGATGAGGGGATCAATATCCAGATGATCTCGACATCGGAAATCAAGATCTCCGTGGTCATCGAGGAGAAGTACCTCGAATTGGCCGTGCGCATCCTGCACAAAGCCTTTGATCTTGACAAAGCCCCGGCGTGAGCGTGCCGACAGGCTTTAATACACCGAAAACGGAAAGGCTGGACGGCGACGGGACTTGCCAGTAGAATCCAGCCTTCTTTACGGAGACGTGGCCGAGAGGTCGAAGGCACTCCCCTGCTAAGGGAGCATGCGGGCAAAACCTGCATCGAGGGTTCGAATCCCTCCGTCTCCGCCACAGCATCATCCAAAGCCGTCCGACAACATCCAGCGGGCGGCTTTTTAATTGGTAAATCAGCTACTTAGCGTCTAACAGCATCCGAAGCCGTCCATTGACAGCCGAAAGAATTGGGGGTAGTACATGGGGTAGCGCTTGGTTTGGCACCGGCGAGTCGGCCAAAATCCAAGCCGGAGCCGGACGATCTGGAAGAATTGCTGGAAAGGTCGCTGCGCGATCTGGAATAGGGACGGGTCAAAACTTTCGGCGCCGCCCCGGCTACCCGGTTTGATTCTTGCGCGGCTGTATTATCGTCTGCTTTAGGTGTTTTTCAAGCTGGGGTTGAGATGAATCATAAACTCACTGCGCCGCCGCCTTATTCACCGCATCCAGAAACTCGTTAAAATCTTTTGCGTACTGTTTTCCGAGCTTGTGGGTTTTATCACACGTCTGAATGCTGGCTTTTTCGATGCTCGTCGCGATGAATCTCACATCGCCCAGCCTCACGTTTCCGATGTGCAGTCTTGTCGCTGTGTCGCCGTAGGTTTCGCGCCCGGTAATAGGAAATAGTTTCTGCGCGTCGCCTGCGACAAAAAAGATTTGTCCGCAACCCGCCACCTTACCCTGAACCACTATGGCTGTAGCAACGCTATCGTCTATAGAAACCGTCTTACCGGTGTCTTGAATCCCAAGAGAAAAGATAAAGGCTGGCTTGTTTTTGCCGTCAACCTCTGTTTTTGTGGTGACGAGCGTAATTTTCTCTTTGTCGTCGCGCTTAACGGTCGTCTCTGCCGACGCTGTGGCCGTGATTAATAGAGCGATGCCAGCGAATAAACGGATTGCCTTTAACATGCTTCACCTCTTTTTCCTGAATTCCCACGGCCTGACCGACTTTCCCGCCCACAGACCACGCTTGGCCTATTCTTAAGGCGTGTTTTCTGGCGGCGGCGTATTTCCTCTTAAACGTGCAATCGTTTTTTCCTTGAAGTCATTTTCAAAGACGTTATTAGATTGACACTCGTGAACCTCTCTCAAGCTTGCGGCAATCCATTTTCCTCGCAGTGTTACTTTTGTCTCCTCATTTGTTTCTGACGCAAGGATGTTTAACGACACGGTTCCGTAAACAGCACCAGTGCCAGCCCTCATTGATCTTTGGTTCCAGTGAGAAAAACCGCCATATGGTTTTCCGTCTTTAACTCGAATAGCCACGTAGTGGCAGTACATATCCAGTTGGCTATACGATAGCGAAGCGTTTTTGAACTGTATCAACCCGCTTGCCTTTTCAATTACATCAATTTGTAAACCCATAGCCTGCGCGGTTGCCAGCATTGCATCAAAGGCAGCTTCTTTCTTTGCCGGTAGCGTGAACTCGTGCAAATTGGTTTCTGCTGGTTTCAAAACAGCTCGCGGAGCGCAGCCGTTAAGCACGACGCACGAAAGAATAATAAGAGCAATAAGTGCGCGATTCATTCGATTCTACTCCTTTGAAAAAAGCGATGTCCCGCGCGAAAAGATGGCTGCGACGCGGCGATTATTGCAATAATGAAACGCATTACTTTGATCTCCTGAACTCCCGCGGCCTGACTGGTTCTCCGGCTCGCAGGTCGCTTTGCTATCTTACATCACCTCTCTCCCCTTGCCACAGTCTTATCAGGTGCTTCAACACATTTGACAGCCTTTCACAAGAGGTGTTCTCTGGAATCGCTGCCATTGCCCTCAAGACCATATGGGGAAAAGCGTCCGATATGGAAAACACCATTAATGCCGAAGCGGAGCAGGTTGGGTGTAACAGCGCCGATAAAAGCCAACGCTGACGCTGGGACGCATGGCGGACGTTCATTGGCGAGGCAAGGGGGAGGGTGGTATCATCCGCACTGTTCAGCTGATAGCGGAAATATCTGTGCCAGCAGAGGCAGAAAAAATTTGGGGGCAGATCGTTTTTTTGACAGTCGTCATGCCCTAAGTATTCAATGAGTTATGCGCTCAATAGGGTTACTCCGTCGCCCGGGTGGTGAAATAGGTAGACACAAGGGACTTAAAATCCCTCGGCCGCAAGGCTGTACCGGTTCGAGTCCGGTTCCGGGCACCACCATAAAATCCAACAACATCCCAAGAGGTCTAGTAAATCCATTAAATTCATAAAATTACAGGAATTTCCTGTTCTGCGGCATCCAGCGAAATCCAGTAACGTCTATTGATTTTATGTATACGATTCTGTATATTTCAGTGTATACCTATTTTTCTTCACAGAAACCCTCTTCGCTTGAAAGAGAAGGGCTCGAGGCAAAAGCGGGAACATGGAGGTATACGCAATGGCAACCAACAAGCTGAAACCGAAGTTTTGCGAGAGCGCTCCCAAAGGCAACCACTTCGACGGCGACGGGCTGTATCTCTTGGTGGCGCCGGACTTGAAACGTTACTGGCGCATGGCTTGTTATCTTAATGGCAAGCGTAAGCTACTGGCGTTTGGTCGCTTCCCCAAAGTGTCTTTGGCTCAAGCACGGGAAGAGCGGCGAAAGGCTCAGGTGTTAATAAAGCAAGGCATTGACCCTGTGCAGGAAGCGCGTCAGAAAAAGGAAGAAATAAAACAAGCAGAGCGGCAACAGGCCGTAGACGCCGGAAACACTTTTGAGCAGATAACCAGACGGTTACATGCCTGTAAGCAAGGAAAGACTACAGAAGAGTATCGAGACAAAATGTTTCGCATGCTTGAAATCCACATGTTCCCTGCTATCGGACACAAAACGCTCAAAGAGATTGAGGGAAAGGAACTGCTGGCGCTGTTTCGGAAAGTGGCGCAGAGAAGTAACCACGGACGGCCAATGACCTACATGGCGAAAAAGCTGTGCCAGTGGACGGCGGAAGTCTACGATCTAGCGCACGTTGAAGACGCCAGTTTTTCTATCAACCCGTGCCGTGCCATCATCAAGCATTTGCCGGATCACGACACCCAGCACATGGCGCGCATTCGTTTTCAGGAGCTTCCGAAGTTCCTTCAGGCGCTTGAACAGTACAGAGGACATCCCGTGACAAAAGCGGCGATCTGGACGCTGCTATACACCGGAATGAGGCAAGCCAGCGTCCGGCGAGCGGTGTGGGGTGACTTTGATCTGGATAACGCGATCTGGCATCGGCGACCGGAAAAGGCAGACAAGGAAGCCCATGACTTGCCGCTGCCTACCCAAGCAGTAGAATTGCTTCACAGCCGCCGCCTGCTAACCGGGCAAGGTGAAAATGACCTGGTGTTTCCCAGCGTCCGCTCGAACTTTTATCCGATGAGCGAGGCGGCGGTATGTCAAGCTATCGAACGCATGGGTTTTCCGATGGTTGGCCATGGTTTGCGCGGTGTCGTGAGTACCGGATTGAACGAGTTGGGCTATAACCCTCGCTTGGTTGAGGTGCAGTTGGGGCACAAAAAAACGGATGCAATAGAGGCTGCCTATAATGATGCCAAGCATTTTGTTGATCGCAAAAAAATGATGCAGACGTGGGCTGATTATCTTGAGCAAGCGGCATCGCAGAACTTGGTTGTTTCGATGAAGAAGCAAGCGCAGGAAGTGGCATGAGAGCGGGGGCCCCTAGTGATGAAAACGCGATACGGGTCGGGAGCGCCCGATGTTTCGTTAGTTACATGGTTTGCTTATAGTTTCGCTGCGCCTAGCCCGACGGGGCGAACACGGTGCTACCTCACACCATTGGCGTAGCGATTCATTTTGAGGGCGTGGAGGTATGCGTTGTGGCAACGAAGCGAAAAACAAAAACTCTTACTCTAGGCGAAGCGTTTTCTCAAGCAAGAGACAACCCCGACGGTGAAGCTGCCAGGCTAATTCAAAACCATTTTTGCAAAATTGAGGAACACTTTAACAATAATGCCGCCAAATGGGCGGAAATCGCTGCCGCAATTGAAGCGCCCTTAAAAAGCTTTTCCTCCCGCTGGGCGGAAGTCGCGGACAATGTTGAGCGTTTTGCGGAGATGGCAATACGGGCAGGAGAGATGTTGTGCTCGTTTGAGACGGTTTGTTCTCTACTTGAGCGCGATAGCATGATGAGGCTAAAGCGATTGGGGTTTGCAACTGAATACGAAGCCAGAAAATCCCTTTTGGAAGGGGGAGAGGAAGTTAAGCCAAAGGCGCGTGAACAAATAGAGACACATCTTTCCGTTTTAGATCGTTGCCGAAATGTTAGAGACAGGTACGATGAAACGCTGAAAGACAAGAGCAACGGAAACATTGAAAAATTGGCTCGCGATTGTGTGCGCTTCGGCTACTTTGCTGCGGTTCCGTTATTGCTGGATTATAAAGAAAAGCAAGATGCTTGGAGAAGTAAAGGCGCTCCAAAGGCAGCAAAGACAAGAAAAGAAAACGCTGACGAACGTAACGAAAAGATTAGATCAATGGCGCGAGAATTTTTTGCCGTTAATCCCTTAGCGTCTTATGATGAAGCGGCCTCATTCCTTCGCCCGCGTTGCGGGTGGAAAAGAACTGATGGTTGGTTAAAAAAAATAATCTCCGGGACGGACAAAGAGGCTGTGGCGACTCTCGCAAAAAAAGCGAAAAGGTAGTTACTGTCCACGTCTCCACTGCTCGTGGCGTTCATTGGACAGTAAACGCCTTTTCCCTGTTTTTTAACCCTTGGTGTTTAAGACGCTCTAGTAAATTGGCAACATGTTCATTGCCGCACAATTTGCGAGAAGGAGAAACATCATGCTTCAAATTCATCGTTTACCACAAGTCGCTGCTGCGCTTGGCTTGTCGCGTTCAACGGTTTGGCTTCGAGTGAAGCAAGGGCAATGCCCGCCGCCGGTTCGCCTTGGTAGCCGTGCTGTAGGCTGGCCTTCTAGCGAAATAGAGGCCCTCAACGCTGCCCGAGTCGCGGGAAAGACTGACGACGAGATTCGTGAGCTTGTGACGAAACTCGTGATCGCGCGTCAGTTGGTGACATAGAAGGCGCTAAGCTTTCTATTAGCGATTTAAATGTCTCGACAGAGCGCACGCAACAGGAAAGAAGCCCAGCAAAAGCGTTGGAAAGGTGGGTTCGTCCCTTTCCCCTACGCTGTTTTGCGTAGCAACGAATTTGCGAGGCTTACTCCCTACGAAACAAAGCTGCTTCTTGATTTGCTTGCCCAATACAACGGGAAAAATAATGGCGACCTGTCAGCCCCGTTTGAGAAAGGCATGCGTGAACGAGGATGGAAGAGTAAGAGCACGTTGTACAAAGCCATAAATGGGCTTAAGAGCAAAGGGTTCATTATTGTCACCCGGCAGGGCGGGCTTCATCAATGTTCTCTTTACGCGACCACATTTTTCTCGATTGACGAGTGCGGCGGCAAGCTGGAAGTAAAGCCAACAGCATCACCACCTGGCGGCTGGTTGTTACAAGCTCGTTACATCGCCAGTCCGCCGGCCGCACCTAAGCACGTCTGAAAAGTACAGTTTAGGCATACCTGCCGTACCAGCAAATAGCATATTTTCTCGTTTAGGTACGCCAGCCGTACCTAAAACGGCCAGTTTATGACGTTTATTGGTGCGCCAGCCGTACACCTCTATAGATTTACCATCTACTACCGCTTTCCCAAATATGTTTTTCCAACCAGAAGGCCGACAGAATTACCACACGCACACTTCCGCGAAATAAAATCCTGGGCTGGCGGGATAAAGCCCGCTCACGGTTTTGCCGGTGGGTGGCGGGGCGGGTTAAAAGTCTGAGGCTTCCTTCTCCGATTCGCGTCTTCCATCAAAATTTTGCACCCGCAAGTTTTGGAGGGGGGTATCGGCAAAAGGTACTTCCCGAAGATTCTGCGTCAAGGGTAATTCGAACCTTCAGCAGACGCTAGTCACGGAATCCTTCCAAGGGGGTTGTATAGTAGAAACAGTTGAACGCGGTATGGCTCGATTTCAGAAGGGTTGACTGTAGTGGTGAGAATTGACTGGTTGACCAAGGAACTCAAGATTTGTATGAAATAGCCGTAATGAATTGATTACAGGACGATTTTAAAAAACTGTATGGTCTTGATGTTGTCCGGCTGTCTCGAGATTGAATTGCTCTGGCTTTGTTACCGGATAAACGGGTTGACATGCGAAAGAACTTGATATTAAATCGCAGAGAATTGTTTCGTCATTTTTAAAATGGTGGCGAAGTCGCCGTGTGACTTCAAAGGGAGAAGGCGGTGTATTCTTTGTTGTGCCAGGAAAATCCCGAAGCAACACAACAGAACCGGCTCCAATGGTCAAGGACACTTATTGTCTTTTTATTCTCATTTGGGACACTGCCTTTCGCCCAAGCCCAAGCCGATTCGCCAGTAAGAGATTCCTCTAAAGCTCCCTCAGCCGTGTTAGCAACTCCGGTAAGACTGTTGGCACTGGACGCCAACCGCGAAGTTGCCGTTTTCGAAGACACACAAGGCCAATTACTGACGATTCCTCGGGGACAAGTTCTCCCCAACTCAAACGAACGCTTGACCAGAGTTTTTGCCGACTCGGTTGAATTGACGCAGCAAAGCGAGCGTCAGCCGCTCATCTACTTCCTTAAAACCGGCGAAAGCCTTCCTGACAAACGCGCAGAAACCCTTGAGGCCGTTGCTTCCAAAAACCGGCCCGTGCAACAAATAACGGTCAGCAGCATACCGATATCGGAAACCGAAAGCCCGGCGGCTAACCGTTCAATCGACCGTCCTTTTCGCCCGTAAGCTCCCATGTATTCCGCCTTCTTCACAGCCCCTTGTTCTGAATACTCGATCCGTGGCTTTGTGAAGGAACTGCCGAAGAAGGCAAAAGCCCTATTCGTTCTATCCGCTTTTTATCTCCTTTCGTTCTCTTTGCTTTCGGTTGCCAGTGACGCGCCGACGATCGGCGGCATTCCCAATACCGGCAATTACACGGCGCGGTTTGTCGAAGATAGAGACAATATTGCCATTGTCGATCTGCAAGGCAATTACGATTCAGACCTTGGCGACGGAAAATTCAACGTAGAACCACGAGCCGTCATTGCGCGGGAATTCTATAAAAAACACCCGGATGCCTACGATTTCCTGGTTGTTTTTTCCTCGTTTGAATTTGATACAGGCGATGCGTTGGCTTTCCACCATGCGGTCAAGCGCAACGTACAAGGAATCGGCGACCGTCCGTTAACCGACAATACCACCGCTTACGGTAGCGCAGGTCGGTTGCAAGGCTTCATCGACATGGCGGCGCTGTCGCGCTATTCGACCGACCCGTTGAGCACCGATTTTGATCAAGTGCTACAGACCTTCTCGCATGAATTCATGCACCAGTGGGCTGCTTTCGCAAGATTCAGGGAAACCGATGGCACACTGAGCAACGATTTGCTCAAAGGGGATGGACATTGGAGCTTCCTGCTCGACAGTGACGCTTCCCTTATGTACGGCCACCACTGGCGCGACAACGGCAACGGAACCTTCACCTCGGTCAAGGCCCACAACCACTTCTCGCCTCTGGACCTTTACCTCATGGGGCTGGTCGGCAAGGAACAAGTACCGCCGATGACCTTGCTGGTCGCTCCCGGAGAAGACAAAAGCAGACTTCCCCAACTCGGCACCACAATTACGGCGATACCGCGAACCATCACCATTGACGACATCATCGCGGCCGAAGGGCCGCGTATTCCTTCGGCTCATGATAGCCAGAAAGATTTCCGGTTTGCCTTTATCTACGTCAAGCGGCCGGGAGAAGTCGTCAGTGAAAGCCAATTGACGGCACTTTCCAATATCCGGCGTGAAGTCGGTATCCGGTTCAACGTATTGACCCAAGGGTTGGCGACAGCCAACGTTTTTACCGAACCGACAGGAGCACACATACCGGGTGAGCCGGAAGTGGTCGTCACAGAGGGGCCGGGGCAGATTCTGGCGGACAGCACAGGAGCCGCATTGACCTGGCTGGGGCTGCAACAAAAAGGAACGGGAGAGTGGGGAGACACGGAAGCGACGGCGGTTCGCGATACCGCCTATGCGCTTCACGCGTTCAGAGAACTGCAACCGGGATCGCCATCGCTCTATCCCGGAATAAACTGGCTGCAAAACAAGACGAGCGAGACGACGGACGCATTGGCGCGCCAGATCATCGCAGGGCACATCGTCCGAGGCACCAGCCCTGAAGAAATGGCCGCCCGATTGCTGGCGTTGCAAAACAACGACGGCGGCTGGGGATTTGCCGCAGGCTATACCAGCAACCCTCTGGACACAGCGCTGGCCATGCAGGCGATCCGAAAAAGACAGGGCGATCAGGCAACACCCTTCAAAAACGGGCGAACCTGGCTTGTCGCGCACCAGAACGCCGATGGCGGCTGGGGCAATACCGTTGAAGGGAGTAGCCGGGTAATGGCCACAGCGCAAGTGTTACTGGCGCTACTTCGTGACGGTGCTTCCGATGCGACAGTTACCAAGGCAGCAGAATTCATCGCAGCAAAACAAAACCAAGACGGCGGTTTTGGCGACAGCCCCAGTTCCCAGCACGATACCGCACAAGCGATCAATACGTTGATGGAAGCGGGGACGCTGGAGAACATCCGTGTCAACGACGCCATGCAGTATCTGGCGGCGCGTCAACAGACCAATGGCAGTTGGGAGAACAGCGTTTACACCACAGCGCTGGTTGTGCGGGTGCTGAACAACGCCCGGATCATGAATTGGGCGCTCGAAAGTTTCTTTGCCGAACCCCAGACAGTTGCCGACGGTTTGCCGGTGACGCTGAATCTCAAGATACGCAACACCGGCGGTGTTACCGCGCCAGCCACTAAGGTTCGTGTTTACGACGGCGATCCCGAATCGGGCGGTGTTCCGATTCGAGCCGATATTGAATTGCCGCAACTCGGTGCGGGATACACTGCCGACGTCAGGATTCCCTGGAGCACCTTAGGAAAAGCAGGCGAGCACACCTTGTTTGCCGTTGTCGATCCCGATATTGAACATCAGGAATTGACCCGGGACGACAACATAGCCAGCCTGGCCTATACCGTGCAACCCGCTGTCGCCGGAATCGAATTGTTCGTTACCGATGCCGACATTTCCATCACCCCACAACATCCGGGACAACTGCCGGCGCAACTGACCATCAGTGCATTACTGACCAATGCGGGGACGCTTCTGGCGAATCAGGTGAAAGTTGTCCTGTGGGAAGGCCGCGCCAACCAGCCGAAGGTAAGCCGGGTAGGCGAAACAACCATCGACATGCCGGCACGGGCAACGATACCAGTGCAGTTCGCAGTAACATTGAATCAAGGCGGCAGAACCGTTTACACAATAGAGATTGATCCCGAGAACAAGATCGTTGAAAACGATAAAACCAACAATACCGCTTCCATCACCATTTCGCCTGAATCGAATCTGGATTTGTCGGTCGATCCGGAGATTCTGATGGAGCCGGATGGTGAAATCCGGACTGGAAACGATGTCAGCTTTACGGTTCGTCTGCGTAACAACGGCACGGTCGATTCGCCGACGGCTCAGGTACGCTATTCCATCGTCGAAGGTTCCAACGAGTATGAAATACGTACCAACAATGTCCAACTGCTGGCGGGGCAAAGCACCGAACAAAGAATCGACTGGCGCGCCGACCGTGAGGGAGGTTTGATCTTCAAAGTTCAGATCGACCCGCAGAACCTGCTCGATGAGGAAAACAGAACCAACAACACAGCCCAGAAAAGCTTCTTTGTCGGCGAGCGCATCATTGGCCCCGATCTGGCGGTTAACTTCAAAGATGTCAGCTTTGATCCCGATCCGGGGCTGGAGGGACATCCGCTGGCCATCAAAGCACTGATCCGCAACATCGGCACAGTTGATGCGGGCGCGTTCGAGGTGGCGTTCTACGCGGGCATACCGAACGAAGGCGGGATAGAGATTGCCGAGAGAATAGTAGTCAATGCGCTGGCGTCGGGCGAGAGCATCGAGGTTACAGGAACTTGGGAGTATCTTGACAGAGAAACCAATCAATTCATTTATGTAGTCATTGATCCTGATCAGGTAGTGGCTGATCCCAACCGCGCCAACAACCATGCGTTTGTTGTTCTGGAAATAGTGACGTTACCCGATTTGGCAGTGGGTAACGGTGACATCACCGCGTCGCCAGCGCTGCCCAAACCCGGGGATTCCGTGCGGATCAGTGCCAGGATCAGCAATTTGAGACAGCAAACGGCGGAAAATATTATTGTGCGTATGTACGATGGCGATCCTGATGCCGGAGGACAGCCCATCGGCGAAGATCAGCGTATTGAGATGCTGCCTATGCAGACCAGTGAGATGGTGCATTTCACCTATCAAATGGGGGTCAGCGCACAAACGCTTTATGTAGTCGTTGATCCGGACAACCTCATCGACGAACGTTACAAGGAAAACAACAAGGCGCCGATCACGCTGCTTTCGCAAGATCAGGATTTTTACGTCAGCGAACGGTACTTTTCTCCGAACGGGGATGGGGTCAAGGACACGACGACGCTAACTTTCCGTCTTCCGGAAGCAAGAACGGTTCACGTCGAAGCCGTGAACGAGAAAAGCGGACGGGTCGCTCGCAGATCTCCGGAATTCACTCAAGTAACGACCGGCTCCTGGGAATGGGACGGCATCAACGATAAAGGCAGTGTTGCGAAAGACGGTAGTTATCTGCTTCGTGTTGTCGATGGCGCCGGTACAGTTTATGGAGCGGCGACAGTCGAATTGGATACCAACAGGCTACCGGCGCTGGACGCGATAGGGATGCCTTATGGAGCGAGTAAACAACTTCAGCTTTTAGGAGGACAACGGTGGGGCGGACAGTGGCAGTGGACAAAAATTGCGAGCTCTGAAGATGATAGCAAGCATTATTATATAAGCGATACTAGAGATGATTTTGGAAGCGTTTATTTGCTGGATGCGTTGGGCAATACTTCTTTGGCTGTTCTCCAAACGATTGAAAGATTTTGGGTTAAGGTGCTGCCGGACCGTAGTGGGAGTGTAATAGCGCTAATAGCATCCGAGAGGCGCTACCAGGACGGTATGGGAATATGGGCTGCCGATGGAGACGGAAGTCGCCTGTTCAAGGTCGCTACATTGCCACGCTTTGATAGCCATGATCTTAATGATCTGCAATTGCTGCTGATTTCTGAAGAAGATAAAAGCCTGCTTTTCAGCATAGACACAAACCCAGACCACTATGGCCATGAAGGGAATGACTATGTGGGAAGAACGAAAACACTATGGCGTCTCCCATTGGTAAGAGATGCGGTTCCGCTTAAGGTGTGGGAACAGGAAGGGTATGAGGAGTGGGTTGACGAAGGTTGCTATCACCCTGAGAAGCATTCTTATCAGGGGTATTCTTATCAGGGACATGAAACTGTTGTTTGTGCACATGAAGAAATCGCGCCGAACGGAAGCACGGTTCTCTTCACGGCAAGAGGGGAAGGGGAAGCAACACAATTAACAAATCTTTATTCAGGGCAAAGCAGATCTTTACCGCTGTCCTCGAAAAAATGGTTCTGGTCGCCGGACAGCCGCTATTTTGCAGGTTGGGCCGAAATCAAGGACGGTTCGGAAAAAATCCATGGAATGGTGATTGCTGATCAGAGCGGAAATATTGTCTATCAAAAGCCTTACCTGCAAAAAGACAAGTGGGTCAATTATGGCACTTGGGGTGAGGACGGGAAGTTTTATTTCACAGAATTTGACGGTTGCGAAGACAGTGGTCCTGTCGTGATTGAAGGCATGGGTAGTTCTTATTACCACGAGTTTTATAGCGCGACGTTTTCAGACGCCTACAGTTGCCGGAAGCTTCGGCTGAAAGCGATAGCGCCGGGGGGCAATCTTGAGGGAACGGTCTCTTATGAGGAAGACGGCTATTTCACCATGGAGGCATCCGGTGTTATTGTTGATGGTGACCGTACTTACCCCATATCGAACCATGTTTTCGATATGGGGTTTCTCAACGGCCATATGCCGGATGTTCAAAAACTTCCCTTGGGCAATACATTAAGAACGCGAGGGTTAGGAACCATCACGGTTCCGAATCAACAGCAGGCGCTTTTCAACGGTCAGCGGGTTGATCTTGAGGAAGCGGGTAAAGAGGAAGCTGTTGCATTTCCCCAAGTAGGACCTTGGGTCGGGTTTGATTTCAATGCGGCGGCAGTATTGGGTTCTGTAGAAATAGCGGAAAGGCATGGCCGCTGGACTTGGGAGGGAAAATTTTTCGGGCGTTTCTCCGCATCGGGTAAGGAAATTTATTACGATTATTGTGACAATTATTACTATTTCTGTACGTCATCTCCATGGGTGTTTCACAACCTGCAAAACCTGACTACGGAGTTATTCGTTGTCAGAGAGCCGGATTGGCGCTCTTTTAAAATAAAAGGAACCGCATCGGACAAGAATTTTTATCGTTACTCCCTGGAGTATTCAAGAAGTGATGCGCCTGAAACCTGGCGGGCAATTGTACAGTCCTCCGGTACTCCCGTAATAAACGACATCATTGCGCCGCTGTGGGTGCCGCCGGGAATTGGGACGTATCTGGTTCGGCTCATAGCCGAAGACCTGGCTGGTAACAAACAAGAAACCATCAAACGTGTCAGCGTTGGCGCATGGTCACCCTTGTCAGATTTTCATTTGGATCTGGAGTGGATTTCGCCCAATGGAGACGGGGTTCAGGACGAAACCAGGCTTTCCTATGATGTCCACGATGTCGGAAGTTACGAGTTTACAATCTATAACGCAAAAGGCGTTTTGGTTCGCACGATTTTGAAAGAATATACAGAACGGGGATACGGGCAATTCATCATATGGGACGGACGTGACGATAACTATCATATTGTTGAAGATGGCGAATACACAATTAATATTCTCAATTATTCGTTCACGGTTAATGTAGAACCTATCTCAAAATTGTTTGAGCAACAGACTGACTGCTGAAATCTGCACAAAACCGAGGAAATTCTCCGGATGGAATTCCCAGCGGTTCAACAATCGACGCTTATGTTTGATC
>JAIRJZ010000031.1 GCA_031260355.1 Burkholderiales bacterium | reverse complement strand
TGACGGCAAAACCCCTGATATGGCTTACTTTAGCCAACCGCTGCAACTCATCGCAGCTTGACCGCGGAGATTTCACTTATCTTTTGCAAAAAACTGTCCAAAGAAACGGAGCCACTTCTCCCCTGATCCGGCGATTGCCAAGTGGGAACTTCAGTCGAAGAAATATGAAAAAGAGTGCAGGGAGCGTGAGGAACGCGCCCGGAGGTCGTGGGATGATTGGCGCCAGAAAGTCATTGCTGATCCTGACGCCGCGTTTACGGGAAAAACGCGTTCCAATTCCATGTGGATATGCTTAAAGTGGCTTCGCATTCAGGGCGATGGCCACAACAAGCTGGCCTATACCAACTGGAGAGAAATTCGCCGATTACTGGGTGATCGCATTGGAGATCACTTCGAAACCACATTGAGGGAATTTTGGCGTTGCACTACCCCAAAGCTGTATTCAAAGCGTAAGCCTGAAGATGTCAACGCTATTTTTTGCGCTCAATTCGCGGCACTAACCGGCATTGCTATTGACGCAGCGACCGATCCTCAGTGGCTAGAAAACTTGTCGGGAAAGGAGGCACGCCGTGCGGCGGAGTGGGCGCTTTGCGAGCTTAACGGGTTGCCTGAGTGGTTTGATGCGCTGGCTAAAGTCCATCCAAAGGTTGCTCGGTGTGCGCTTAGATCAGAACTTGGTGCTGAATTGGAGAAGGCGACAGAGATCGTTCATCCGCATGTGCTCGGGATGGTACGTTACGGCACCGATCTACAGCGCGAGATAGTGCTACCAGTTGCTCAAGCTGCCCTGCTGGATTGGCCGTCAGCTTCTGAGGAGACGAACCATGCATACCAAAACAACCTTCTGAGCGTGGTTGCCATCGTTGTGAGCATTAGTGGTGCAACCAAAGAATTGGCCAAATACGTCGAGGAAAGATTTCTCGCTGAATCTGCGCAACCAACGTCGTTGCCTTGGCTACAAGTCTTGTGGGGCTATGATCCGAAACGAGCTCTCGATGCATTGGAGACTGCACGGCGAACATTACAGGAGCCAGTACGGACTGGGCACACGGTGGAATGGATTGCCGGGATTTTTGGTGAGCGTACTGGCCGGCTTGTATCCATCACGGAACTCGACACAGATACGCTGGTGCGAACTCTACTGCTGGTGCATGCATACATCCGTCGAGAAGACGATATTGAGCACGACGGCGTCTACACCCCAGCGGCTCGTGATGACGCCCAGAGGATACGTCAAACCCTCTTCAACGCTCTTGTGGCAAAATCGGGAGCGGATTCGTATGCGGCGCTAAAAGAATTAGCCACAAATCCGATGTTTATCGACCTGTCGGATCGAATTGTATTGCTAGCGCGGGAACGGGCCGCGCAAGATAGCGAATTTGAGGCCATGAGTCATGCCGCATTTCAGCAATGGGAACATGAGTACGAAGTGGCGCCCCGTAATCGCGATGAACTTTTTGCGGTGATGATGAATCGGTTGAAAGATATTGAACACGATATCCGTCATGACGATTTCAACGATCGGCACGTTCTGGCCGCTATCCATGCAGAGACAGAATTGCAGCCCTTGCTGGCACGCAAGCTACGCGATGTTGCCCGAAACCATTACCAGGTTACGCGTGAGGATGAGGTTGCCAACCAAAAAAAGACCGATATTCGCCTACTGGGCCATGCATGCTCCGACCGCGCAGTGATAGAGATAAAGATTGCGGATAACGATCATAGTCTGACGAGCCTCAAAGCCGCATTGGAAAACCAGTTGGTTGATCAATATCTGCGTCACTTTTCGTGTAAGGCAGGGTGTTTGTTAATTACGTATGCAGGAGGCAAAGAATTTATCGATCCTGACACTAGCAAGAGCTTGCCCTTTGAAGCGCTTATTGAACGTTTGCAAGTACATGCACGGCAGCTTGAGACTCAATCTAGGGGCGATATAAAATTAGCCGTCTTTGGGCTTGACCTTCGGCCACCTCTTAAGGAGAAGTCAACGAAAACGAAGCCAGCACGTAAGCGGCCACCTAAAACTAAAGTCTGAGGTTGAAATCGGGGATTCAGACGGAACAGGGAAGATCACAACCGGCAGTCTTATCGCGCTGCTATGCCGAATGGTCGAGAGTAGATTATTAAAAAAATATTGTTGTCGTAGTCAAACCACGATCATTCTCGCATATCAAATTGGCCTTTATTTCGAATAGTTTTAAAATCGTAGAATGACCACGACAAATTCAAGTAAATTACATGATGAAGCACTGCATGAGCTGTTGTGAAGACTGTGCGCCTATGTCTGACGTGAACGAGAAGCATCGTTGCCTTGGGTCGCCAATCTCGATCCAGCCACATAGCCAACAGATAATGATCGGCCTCAGGTGCCTCAATCGGTCGATATCCTTGAGTACCCCACCCTCTCCCCCAACCGCCAAACAATCACCGCCGCCGCCAGTGTTGCGAACAGGTGTTTCAATGTGTGGCCGCTGATCACATGCAAATTGTCGAACAACACCTGGTCGCCAAGTTCAGCCACTTTCGCCAGCGCATAAAAACCGATTGCCAACAGAAACGCTCTTTGATCGGCTATCGGTACGCGGTACGCTCTCTGCCATAGCGGGATCAACACCAGCGGCAGGCATTGCATAAGCAGGTAAGGCCGCAAATCGTCCTGTCCGTTCACTCCGGTAACGTACCACCAGGCGACACTGGTGATGGCGACAATGCCTAACGCTGCGGCGGCTGGCCAACCTTCATGCGACCGATGCGTTTCGCAATACACGGCTGCCAGCAAGCCGGCGCACATCAGCGCGATCGGGAGGCGATCCCATATCAGGCTGAAATTGTCCGGAGCCCAATGGTAATACGCTGAACCGGCGGCGGTTCCGATTAACGCCAACAAAAAGAGTGCGTATCCGGGCCATCCCCGTTTAAGCTGCGGCTGATGGCGCTGCGGAAACAACAAGATGAACCCCCACAGTCCGACGAGCGCGAAGCCCAAATTCGACCACACGTCCGCACCATGCGGCACATTCCCGATCGCGCGCTGATCGGCGAAATGGTGGTAACTCAGCGGCTGGCTGATCGGTCCATAAACGCAGAGTGCGGCGATCGCCGTTGCCACGAATAATGCCGGAAGCCAGAAAAGCGCTTTCGACGGGGCAGCCTGACGGAACCGGCTGGAAGAGGAAACAAAAGACGACATGGCAAACCTCCGATATGTTTAAAGCCGGCGGCGTTTGACTTCCGCGCCGCCGTATCGGCAGATTGCCGTAACGGCGCTACTTTTGAAACCACCTAATGAAAAATCGTACTATAATGCCGCACAAGCATCACTATTTGATACTTTTGTAAGGATTCCCATGGAAAACGGAACGGCACAAATCTCCCATCTTTTCGTCACGCTCAAGCGCGAATTGAAAGCGCGCAATCTGGCGTACCGCGACATTGCCCACGCATTGGAGACTTCCGAAGCCAGCGTCAAACGCTGGTTTTCGCTGCGCCGCGTTTCGCTGGAACAGCTCGCCGCCATCGCGGATTTGCTCGGCCTCACGCTCGCCGAACTGATGCAGGAAGCTGCCTCGCACGAGCCGCCGCTGCGTTCGCTGACGCTCGACCAAGAAAAAGCGGTGATGGCCGATACCCGTCTTCTTCTGGTCGCGGCCTGCGTGCTGAACCATTGGACGCTTGCCGATATCGTTGCCAAATACGATGTCAGCGAGACGCAATGTATCCGATACCTGGTGACGCTCGACCGCTTGCGCTTGATTGATTTCCTGCCGCAGAACCGTGTGCGGCTGCGTGTCGCGCGTGATTTCGCCTGGCTGGAAAACGGTCCGATCAGCCGTTTCTTTCAACAACAAGGTTTGCACGATTTTCTGGAAAGTTCGTTCCACGCGCCTTACGAAACCTCCGCGTTCACCCACGCGATGCTCACCCCGGCCGCCAACGCACAGTTTCAGTCTCAGTTAAAAAGGCTGCGGAAAAGTTTCGCCGACTTGCACGAGGAAAGCCTTGCCGCGCCGTTGAGCGAGCGTCATGGCGTCGGTTTCTTTTTTGCCTTGCGCGAATGGGAACCGCAGGAGTTTGCGGCGTTGAAGAGGGAAAAACCTGCTTAGCGGCGGGCGGTGAAGGCCGAGGATTCCCTCCCCTTCAAGGGGAGGGTTGGGTGGGGATGGGTTTGCTTATACGGGTAGCCAAGAAGCCCCATCCCAGCCTTCCCGTTGAAGGGAAAGGAAAAAAACGGGCTTCTCTCGTTCGTGCCGCCGATAAAACGCTAAGCGATATTTCTCAACACCGGCGGTTTCACTTCGCCGCGTTCCACCATCGCTTCGATCTGCGCAACGTCCTTATCGCCGCGTCCGGAGAGGTTGACCAGCACGATTTGATCGGTTGCCAATGTCGGCGCCAGCTTGATGACGTGCGCCAATGCATGCGACGATTCGAGCGCCGGAATGATTCCCTCCAGCTTCGACAGCGTAAAAAAAGCACTCAAGGCTTCTTGGTCGCTGGCATGCACATATTGCGCCCGGCCGCTGTCTTTCAACGCGCTGTGCTCGGGGCCGACCCCCGGATAATCAAGCCCCGCCGAAACCGAATACACCGGCTTGGCGTTGCCCTCGGCGTCCTGCAACAAATAGGAGCGGAATCCGTGCAACACGCCCGGCGTGCCGAGCGTCAGCGTCGCGGCATGTTCGCCGGACTCCAGCCCGCGACCCGAAGGCTCGACACCGATCAACCGCACCGAAGCATCATCGAGAAACCCGGCAAACAACCCGATCGCGTTGGAGCCGCCGCCGACGCAAGCCAACGCATAATCCGGCAAGCGACCGCACAACTCTTGCATTTGCGTTCGCGCTTCCCAGCCGATGATCGATTGAAAATGCCGCACCATGCGCGGATACGGATGCGGCCCCACCGCCGAACCCAACAGGTAAAACGTGTTGTCGGCATGCGTCACCCAATCGCCAATCGCTTCGTCAACCGCTTCCTTCAACGTCCGCTGCCCGCTCTTCGCGGCAACCACTTCGGCGCCCATCATCTGCATCCGGAAAACGTTGAGCTTCTGCCGTTCGATATCGACTTCACCCATATAGACGTGGCATTCCATTCCCATCAGCGCCGCCGTCGCCGCCGTCGCCACGCCGTGTTGCCCAGCGCCAGTTTCGGCGATGATGCGTTTCTTTCCCATCCGCTTCGCCAACAGAATTTGACCAACAGTGTTGTTGATCTTGTGCGCACCGAGATGGTTCAAGTCTTCCCGTTTCAGATAAATCTGCGCGCCGCCCAAATAACGACTCAGATTCGCGCAATGAAACACCGGCGTCGGCCGTCCCGAATACTGCTGCAACAGCACCATGAGTTCACGGTTGAACTCGGCATCGGTACGATAACGCTCAAATGTCTCGCTTAATTCATCGAGCGCCGGTTTCAGCACTTCGGGCACGAATTGCCCGCCGTATTCCCCGAAAAAACCGTCGGCAGCCGGCGGCGTCTGGGATAAAAAATGATCGGTGTGCAGCATAAATCCTCTGTCGAATTCTTGGAATGTTTTTGAGTTAAGTGCTGTAAATCACTCCCCTCTCCCGCCCCTTTGGGACACCCTCTCCCACAAGGGGAGAAGGAAAAATTGATGGAACATCAGGCTGAAGCAAGGACGGCACAGTTTACCACTGTGGTTCAGATCAAGTATTGCGGTGTACCGCCAACCCGCCAAATCTCTCCCCTCTCCTGCTTGCGGGAGAGGGGTGGGGAGAGGGCGTGTGCAAAAGGACATGCTGAAAATTGTGCAGATGCCTATGTCTTCATGGAGAGCGCATCCGTTCCCATACCGTTTTCCGTAAGCTTGCAGGCGATCAACTCCCGTTTTCAGGATCATGACTTGCGATGTATCGCCAATCCACCGAAAGTCTGACACACCGGCATCAACTGCATCACGTTGACATTGACATGCGCCGGCAACGTCGCCGTCCAGAACACCGCCTCGGCAATATCATCCGCCGTCAACGGCTGCGCTCCCTGATAAACCGCCGCCGCTTTTTCCTCGTCGCCGTGAAAACGCACCTGCGAAAACTCGGTGCCGCCGCACATCCCCGGCTCGATATTGGTAACGCGCACCGGCGTACCCGCCAAATCGGCTCGCAGGTTGTTGCTCAGTTGGTGGACAAACGCCTTGGTCGCGCCATAAACATTCCCTCCCGGATACGGCCACTCGCCCGCCGTCGAACCGATGTTGATCACATGGCCGCGCCGCCGCGCCACCATGCCGGGCAGTAGCGCACGCGTACAATACAGCAGCCCTTTGATGTTGGTGTCGATCATCCGCTCCCAATCGTCGACCGACGCTTTGTCGAACCCTTCCATTCCCAGCGCCAGTCCAGCATTGTTGACCAGCACATCAATGTCGCTGAAAGCCGCAGGCAACGTCGATAGCGCTTCCCCCACGCTGCTCCGCTCCCTTACGTCTAGCGTCAGCGGAAATAACGCTTCACCTAATTTATGCTGCAACGCTTCGAGTTTTTCGGCGCGCCTTCCGGCTGCGATAACCTTGTGGCCTTCCCGGACAAACCGCTGGGCAATCGCCCAACCAAATCCGGCGCTTGCGCCTGTGACCAGAGCAATCATTCAGACCTCCACCTTTTTGAAACTCAGGAAAAAAGTAGAACGTTTATCAGCAAAGGAGTTTCTCGAGCGACCTCGCATAATGCCAAGATAGCTTCTCCCCCACCCCCTTCCATAAGTGGGAGTGGGATTCGACGCATCTTTACTTCGCCCAATCCTCGAAAACCAGACTTGGAACACGCTGAAACTCGCGAATATTGTTAGTGACCAGAATCGCGCCAACGGACAACGCATGACCAGCAATAGCGGCATCGTTGGCGCCTATGGAAGTGCCAACAGCCGCCAAATCCTGCTTGATGCGAGCGGTAGCGTCAACCGCCGCCTTGTCCCAAGGCAATATGGCATCCAATCGTTTAACGAATTCATCTACCAGCAGACTGTGCCTGGGTGATGCCTTTTTGCCTGTTGCGCCAAAACGCATCTCCGCATAGGTAATCGCCGACACCGCTATCTTATGTTTTTGCGCCGAGTGCGCATGCAACTTGTGCAGCACCACGACCGGTTGCTCGCGCATGATAAATGAACAGATATTGGTATCCAGCATGTACCACTTCATAGCGAAAACCGGCCTTCCTCAACTACGTCGGGGCGCTCACTCAGAAAATCTGCATCCGCCTTGTCGAAAGCACTGAACGATTCCCACGAGGGTTTGACCGGACGCAAAACGATCACATCCCCCTCACGCCGGATTTCCAGTTCGGCCACGTCTCCAAAATCCATATCCTTCGGTAAACGAACAGCACGGTTGCCGCCATTTTTAAAAACCGAGACAGTACGCATCGTTTGCCTCCTTGCCTGACACACGCCAAAGCATATGTTTCAGCATATACCTTTCGCCGCTGGCCGTCAATGCGCACCAACAGATCATGTGGCTGGAGAACACGACGGGCAAAGTATTTTGTCCACAAGGTTCAGCGTAGGCAGACATTTTTCAGAGAAACGATTTTGAAATAGGCTCTACTCAGTTTTCACATCTCCGCCTTTTCCCCGTCCGGTCTCAGCAAAGTGGTCACATCAACCTCCAGCACCGCCGCCACCTTATGCAACACCAACAACGACGGATTGCCGACCGCCCGTTCGATCTGACTGATATACGTTCGATCCACTTCCGCCTGTAACGCCAACTGCTCCTGCGACAGCCGCAACTCCTGGCGTCGGCCAACGATGTTCCTCGCTAGCGTTCGCTTGAGGGTTTCCAGATTTCTTTTCATGGGATTGACAGCCTCTCTTTAGTAAGACTGTCGACCCGGAGAGACTGTCAATCCACGGGATATAAGCAACAAAATTTGTAGAAAATAGTCTACAATGACGCGGCGAGAGCTAGCTCCTATCGCTTTAAAAACGCATGGTGTTTCCTTTTTTTCTTGAAAATCAAGGAGTAAGCATGAGCAACATGGACAACAAGAAACATTACATTTGGCGTTTGGCCGCATCCCTATGTCGGCGAAACATGACGATGTCCGGCAAGGATCTGGCCAGTCGTTTGAACCGCAACGGGTATTTGACTGAAAGTGGCCACAAATACGCTGGCGGCAGAGGTACATACAAGCTGATCAATGAAGCATGTAAATGGTTGAATAACAAACAAAAACTACCCGAGGAAGCAAAAAAAGTCGCTCGGGCTTTCAAGAAACCAGATGGCACGTATGCCTACGAGTGAAACGCTGGCCTATGAAAAAGGCTTTGCTCTACAGATGTTGCTTTATGTTTTTCAAAATACGTAACGTTGCCTCGTCCATTTTTTAGTTACTTTCCCGAAAGGACTTTTTTCATGAAAAGATTTTTATTTTCTGCCATGAGCGGCGTGCTGGCTCTTGGCATGGCTGCATCAGTGTTGGCCGAAGTCGTCGTCTATCCCGGCGGCGGCGTCACGTTGAAAACAGTTACTTGTGCGGCTGCTATAAACGATGCTCTCACAACCAGCATCACCACAGCAGATGCGAGTGGCCGAGACAAAAGCACAGCCGTCACGGGTAACACCGTTACGCTCAACGCTGGTGCCGCGACGAATCCTCGCCAGGTTTTGGGCGCGGTGAATTGTCAGGATGCGGATCCTGTCGAAAACAACCACGTTTTCATCAATGGCGACACGGACACGGCGGGGGGCGGGGGCGTCATAGGCGGGTTTGCTGATAGTTGGATTTCCAACGCCAGCGCCATCGGCAACACAGTAACGATCATGGGCGGGACAATCGGAAGTGTTGCCGGCGGGAAAGCCTTATCATCACTTGCTGTTGGCGGCGTTGCCGAAGCCAGCAACAATACCGTGTCGATCGGCGCCGGTTTGCCGGCTTCGACCTTCGACCCTCTCGCATGGCTTCAAGGCGGTGTAGCTGGTGTCTCTACAGGCAACACCTTACAACTCGCGTCAGCCGGCTTGGGCGTAAACGGACTGGATTCCTTCCAGAACTTTGAGTTCACGCTGCCCGCAAGCATGGTATCGGGCGACACGATGCTAACCGTAGCTGCGGGCGTATTTTGGTGGGGGGAGGCGAACATCGGCACAAACTCGACCGTGAGCGTGAGCGCCGCTCCCGGGCTGACGGTGAACCCGGGCGATGAGTTTGTTCTGATTGATTGCGACCCCTGCACTAATGGCTTCACCGGAACCGTGGCAGCAGCGTCGCAGAACGGCACATTCAATACAAGCAATGGCGACTACAGCTACACCCTCTCGACGACCGGCAGCAACTTGCTGATGACCATTGACGCTCTGTTACCACCTACCGCGCCGACCATTACCAGTGGTAATAGCGCCACCTTCACCGCAAACGCGGGCGGAACTTTTAGCGTGATTACTACAGGCACCGCGCCGATCACGTATTCGCTCACTGGTGCGCCCGCCGGAGTCAGCATCGATAGCGCGACAGGAGTGATTACCATAGCAGCGACGGTAGCGGCAGACATTTACACTTTTACGATTACGACCAGTAACGGCACCCTTCCCAATGCCTCGCAGACGTTTACCTTGACGGTACTGGCAGCGGCCACGTCTGTTCCGGCAATGAACGGCGGCACACTCACCGCACTCGTTCTGCTGCTGGCGGGGCTGACCTTCGTCACGCTGCGGAGTAGGTTGGGGTAAGCAACGCGAACCCCAACGTTTTAATTCAAGCGGAAACGAAGCGCAGGTAAATTTCGGGGCGGGTTTCAAACCCGCCCTGTTTTTTTAACCGAAAAGAAAAATTCTTTTCTCTGCGTGAGCAGTTTTTTCTGGATTGCTTCGCTACGCTCGCAATGACGGCGATGGAAAGCATATTCCATCATTCCCGCCAACGGTAAACCATAGCAGCGCCATCGCAACGGATTTTGCACCCGCTGCAACCGCCGCCGCACGAAGCGCCGAGATCGACTACTGCGCATCCCTTACGCACCCAATGCCCAAGCATGTCCTGCGTTGCGCTCTCGGGGATATCGAAATGCCGCGCCACATCGGTCAGGCTGGCGGCGTGTTTTTCTTTCAGGTAATCGCGCAGTTGGATCAGAATCATTTCAGCAACACCCTTTCTTTCCGGAGTTTTGGGACGCCCTATCCCGCGAGGAGAGCGTGTGGTCAAGACAAACCCCCGCCGCCTTCGGCGCCACCCCCTTTGAAAAGGGGGCAGAGCCGAAGTACCGCAAAACAAAAAACAGGCCGACTAGCATCGCCGCCAAACCAAACAACCACAGACCGGCACTGGCGGGTGAACTTCCGAGCAGCGAAAGCTGGTAATACCCGGTCGCGCATATCCACGCCAGAACAAACGTCCAGACCGCCGCCAAAGTCATCCATTTGACGCCGGCTTCGCGGTATATCGCACCCAGCGCCGCCACGCACGGCGTGTACAGCAGGATGAAAATCAGATACGCCATCACCGCCGCCGTCGTTCCGAACGCAACGCGCATCCGGCTGACCGCCGTTTGTTCGACGCCCTGTTTCTCGCTGACGGCTTCAACATCGCCCAGCGTCGATGCCACGCCAAGCGGATCCACAACACCAACAACCGCGCCCTTGAGATTTTCGGGAATCGTCGCCAGCGCTTTCTTGATGCCTTCCAGCGGCTGATAACCTACGGCGACATTTCCCGCCGCATCGGCTGCCTCTTCACCCCTCTGCGAATACAGCGCATTCAGCGTACCGATAATCGTCTCTTTGGCAAAAATACCGGTGAAGATGCCGACCGTCGCCGGCCAGTTCTTTTCTTCGATGCCCATCGGAGCGAACGCCGGTGTGATCGTCTGACCGATGTTGGAGAGCACTGACTTGTCGGTGTTTTCATTGCCGAAGCTGCCATCGGTGCCGAGCGAGTTGAAGAAGCTCAGCACCATCATCATCAGCACAATCGCTTTACCGGCGTGAATGACGAAGCTCTTCAACCGTTCCCAGGTCAGTGTCAGCATGTTGCGCGCGGTCGGCAACCGGTACGGCGGCAGTTCCATGATGAACGGCGTGATCGCGCCCGGCAACAAGGTATGCTTCAACACAAAGCCCGTCAAAACCGCCACCGCGATCCCGCCGAGATACAGCGCAAAAACGATGTTCTGACCGTTGGCCGGGAAGAACACCGCCACCAGCAGCGCGTACACCGGCAAGCGCGCGCCGCACGACATGTACGGAATCATCATGATCGACATCAAACGGTCTCGCGTACTTTCCAGCGTGCGCGTCCCCATGATCGCCGGCACGTTGCAACCGAAACCGATCAACATCGGCACAAACGCTTTTCCCGGCAAACCGATAGCCCGCATGCCGCGATCGACCACCATCGCCGCCCGCGCCAGATAACCGGAATCTTCGAGAAACGACAAGCACAGGAACATCGCCGCAATGATAGGAACGAATGTCGCCACCGTCTGAATGCCGCCGCCTAACCCGTTCGACAACACCGCATTCAACCAATCCGGCGCGCCGATGCCTTTCA
Organism: Burkholderiales bacterium; assembly: GCA_031260355.1. Taxonomy (GTDB): domain Bacteria; phylum Pseudomonadota; class Gammaproteobacteria; order Burkholderiales; family Casimicrobiaceae; genus UBA931. Next base: position 1,577 of record JAIRJZ010000031.1, on the reverse strand, counting down.
GAAGGTATTGGGAACCTTCCACCAGAACCGTTCCGAACAAGATGTCGAAGAAATCGATGAACGCCGAGCCGAAGCGGATGGCCAGCAAGAACATCACATACATCGCCAAGAAAAAGAGGGGAATGCCGGTGATCCGTCCCAACGCCCAGCGGTCGATCATCGCCGTCATCGACTTGCTCGCCTGCCGCGGCCGCTCGATCACCTCGCGACTCAGCGCGTCGATCGTGTCGTAACGGGCGCTGGCCAGCGCAATATCGATTTCGCCGTTGCACCAGCCGGCCAGATCTTGACGGCAACGGGTCAGCGCCTGTTCACTGAAATCGTCCAGCGGTTCATGCCTAGTTTCGTTTTCAGTTTCATGCTCAGTCTGGTAACCCCACTGAAGCGCCTCCAGCATCTGCCAGCGCGTCATCGTCCGCAACGGACTTTCTTTGGGCGACGCTTCCAGCGTCTTCGCCAAAACCGCTTCCTGTTTCTCACCCAGCGTCGTCACCTTGGGCTGCGGCACGGTTCTCTGCTGCAACATCGTCTCGATCGTGTCACGCAACGCCTCGATGCCCTCACCGCGGCTGGCGGAAACACCTACCACCGGACAACCCAATTGCTCTTGCAACCGCGCGATGTCGATGACTTCGCCGTTGTCGCGCACCGCATCGATCATGTTCAGCACGACCACCATCGGCCGACGCAAATCGAGCAACTGAAACGTCAAATACAGATTGCGTTGAAGATTGGTCGCATCAACAATATTGACGATCAACGCTTCGCGTTCATTCAACACAAAGTTTCGTGCGATCTGTTCGTCCTGCGAAACACCGGCGGCGGAACTTTCAATTGCGTAGGTACCGGGCAGATCGACCACATGTACCCGCTTGCCACCGTGGCGATAGACACCCGTTTTGCGCTCGACCGTTACGCCCGGCCAGTTACCGACACGCTGACGCGAGCCGGTCAGCGCATTGAACAATGTCGTTTTGCCGCAATTGGGATTGCCGATCAGGGCGATGTGGTCATGCGGAATCATGAATGGCACACTTCCACCGCAATCGTTGCCGCTTCCGAACGACGCAAACACAAATGAAAACCGCGTATCTCGATTTCGATCGGATCGCCGAGCGGCGCAACGCGAATCACCTGCAAACGACAACCGGGCGTAATCCCCATCGCCAACAACTTGCGCCGGAACGGCGTCGCTTTTTCCGTCAGGTGCGTGATCAACGCTTGTTGACCAAACGGCAAACAGTCCAATGTGGTCACCGGCATGACAACGCCTCCGGCGCTTCAAGGATGGGCTTCACGCTCGATCTTCGGCGAAAACTAACGTTCAACGACATGACGGTGCAACCTCTCACGGTTCGTGCTACGCCCGACTATGGAATAGCGCTATATTAAACGAGAATCATTCTCGTTTGCAACCGGCCGTCAAGCGCCTGTTATGTCAATGAGTTAGTCGATTGAGGTCGTTCAGTCGTGCACAATACGAACAAAAACGAAACAGGAAGTTATGTGGGGGCGAATCATTATTTGCCCCTACCGTCCTGGGGATGCTCTGAACAACCCTGCTATCCCCCGCCTGT
>JAIRJZ010000050.1 GCA_031260355.1 Burkholderiales bacterium | reverse complement strand
GACTGTGTGGCTACCGCGCTTGTATGCTTCCATCCAACTACTTTACACCAGAACCACTTCCTTCCCAGCCGCCTAAAGGCGGGGGATTTACTGATCCCCTATCGGGGACTTTAAAAATTAACCGCTCGCATAAAACACAAAGAATGTCGCGGCTATCTCAAATTTGCTGTGCTGCGATAAGCGTTCGCATGACCGCTCTGTCATTCCCGCAGAAGCGGAATCCAGAGGAGGGCTGAGCCCCGTCTGCGCGGGAACGATGTGGTAACCAGCGCCTACGGTGTAGTCCTCATTTCGAGGCCGCCCCCAAGAGCCGAAAAATCTCTGCGGCCCTTGCGTTCTTTGTGGTCAATCTGATTTTGCTTATTCCTGTTCGTCGATGCCGACCGCAATCGACGAATAGCCGCAATCGACGTTGGTGATTTCGCCGGTGATCGCGCTCGACAAGTCGGAGAAATAAAACGCCGCGACATTGCCGACTTCTTCGATCGTGACGTTACGACGCATCGGCGCGACGTGCTCGACGTGTTTGAAAATTTTGTTGAAACTGCCGATGCCGGACGCGGCCAGCGATTTGATCGGCCCAGCGGCGATGCCGTTAACGCGCAAGCCTTCGGGGCCGAGGCACGACGCCATATAGCGCACATTCGCTTCAAGGCTCGCCTTCGCCAACCCCATCAGGTTGTAATTGGGAATCGACTTGGTGGCGCCGAGGTAAGAGAGCGTCAACAACGATCCCTGCCGCCCCTGCATCAGCGGCCGCGCGCCTTTTGCCAGCGCCGCGAAGCTGTAGCTGGAAATATCGTGGGCGACGCGAAACGCCTCGCGCGAAATACCGTTCAGAAAATCGCCGCTCAACGATTCCCGCGGCGCGAAGGCGACCGAATGCAGCACGCCGTCGAGCGCGCCCCATTCTTTTCCTAGCGTCTCGAAGAGTGCCGCGATCTGCTCGTCGGACGAAACATCGCACGGTATCAGAACGTTTGATTGAAATTCGGCAGCCACCCGCGTGACGCGATCGCGGAGCTCGTCACTCATGTAGGTAAACGCCAGTTGCGCGCCCTCGCGTCGGCACGCCTGCGCGACACCGTAAGCGATCGAGCGGTTGGAAATCATCCCGGTGATCAGGATTTTTTTATCTTTCAACAGTCCCATAACAGTCCCTATCTCGTAAAAAAAGCGGTGCGCCTCTTGCCCTGCCGCCGTATCCTCAAAGCAAAGTCTGAATCGTATCAAAAACGCCGCAAGCCGCCACCTCGTTGGAAACGCCCGGCGCCAATTCTCGCACAGTGTCACCGACAAAAACGAGAACGCTGCGTTTGCGGAACACTTCCTCGTTATGCCGTCCCGGATTCGGCAGACGGGTGACGGCATCGAGGTTGCCGAGCGTATCGGCATGCAGGAGGGGAATCCACTTGTCCGGCCGGATTCCCTCTGGCATATCGGGTGGCGACCACAGTTTGCCCGCCGAAAAGGCGTTCGGCGACGAGCAATTGCCGTTGTCGAAAAACGCCAACCGGTATGACGCCCCCGGCGACAACGAGAAAATCGTCACCGACAACTGCCAGCGGTCATCCTTCTGATAAATCGTGATTTTACCTTGGGCGCTGGAACCGCCTTTGGAAAACAGCGGCGCCGCCAGGCCGCGCAATGGCTTATTGTCTCCCGGCGGGTCGCCCGACGCGCCGGACAGCGTACTGCCACCGCAGGCGCTCAACACCAGCACCATTGCCGCCAATGCGATTCCTGCCGCGCTTTTGCGAGTTTTGCTCCGCATTTTGCTTTCTACCACCTTGCCATCCTTTCGTTTCACCTTCCATGATAGACGGTTTCGATGCTTTCCTGTCACTCCCGGTGGTACGGGTGGCCGGCGTTCAGGCTGACGGCGCGGTAAAGCTGTTCCGCCACCACGATCCGCGCCAGCCCGTGCGGCAAGGTCAGCGGCGACAGCGACCAGCGTGCGTCGGCACCCGCTTTCAACCCTGCGTCAAGCCCATCGGCGCTGCCAAGGATGAACGCCACGTCGCACGCCGCCTCGCGCCATTGCGTGAGCTTTTGCGCCAGTTGCCGGGTGTCCCACAGTTGCCCGCGCTCATCAAGCACGACTTTCAACATGCCCCCGGCGGCACAGAGTTCTTCTATGCGCGCTGCTTCCGCCGTCAGCATCTGCGCGACGGTTTTGCCGCGGTCACGCGCCTCCGGTTTCAACTCGACGACTTCGGCACGGTAATCGCGCGGCAGCCGCCGCAGATAATCGTCAACGCCTGCCGCCATCCAATCGGGCAACCGCTGTCCGAACGCAATGATTTTCACCCGCATCGCCGGATTTCAACCCGCCGTCGTTTTTCCGGCCTTCTTCGCTACTTTTTTGACTGCCTTTTTTACCGCCGTCTTTTTCACCGCCGCCTTTTTCACTGTTTTCGCGACCGTTTTTCGGACAAGCTTTTTTTTCAGAGGTTCTTTCGGCGGTGCTTTCACGGCTTTCGCCGCTGCCGCCGTCTTCTTGACCGGCGCCCGCGGCGGCATCGGCAGCGACCACAGTTCTTCGAGGTTGTAGTGGGCGCGAATCGCCGGCTGCATCACATGAACGACGATATCGCCGGCATCGACCAGCACCCATTCACCGCCTTCCTCGCCCTCGACACCAATGATCGTCGCCCCGGCTTCTTTCAGCTTGTCACGCACATGCTGCGCCAGCGCCTTGGTCTGGCGCGCGGACGACGCGCTGGCGATCACCAGCGTGTCGTACAACGGCGTGAGTTTTTGCACATCGAGCACAACGGTGTCCTGCGCCTTGATGTCTTCGAGAGCCGCGATCGCGACCTTTTGCAGAGCCTGTTTCGATTTAGCCATGAGTTGTTGTCTGATAAAGAGTGTGCCGCGCAATATAGGCCAAAACCGCCGTCGGAAGCAAATCGGCAATGTCCTCGCCGCGCCCCGCCGCCAGCGCTGCCCGGATCTGCGTGCTCGACGCCGGCTGCTGCGGTAAGGTCAATCGGTAAATCATACCCGATGGACAGGAAGTGAGCGCCCGCTTATTTTCGGTCAAACGAGAAGTTGCCGCCGCCTGCAAGGCTTCCGGAAAAACAGCGGGAGCGCCCGTCCCGCGGTTGATGACCACGAAATGCGCCGCATCAAACAATTCTCGCCAGCGGTGCCAGCCCGACAGTTGCGCGAAAGCGTCCTCACCGATGATCCACAGCAACGCGGCGCCGGGATATTCGGCGCGCAAGCTTTGCAATGTCCACAGCGTGTAGTTTTGTCGCGGGCTGTCGATCTCACGGGTATCAACCACCAGTTCCGGATACGGCGCCGCCGCCAACCGCAACATTGCCAGCCGATGGTCGGCGCTGGCCGCCGGTATTGGCCGATGCACCGGCGCGCGCGCCGGAACCAGCCGCACATGATCCAGACCGAAATAAACATTGACCGCACGAGCGATGGCCAAATGCCCTTTATGAACGGGGTCGAAGGTTCCGCCCAAAAGGCCTATCGCGTGAAGGGGCAATAACGGATTCGTGTGCATTTTTTGTATAACAATGCGTTACCGACGACTATCTCAAAAAAATGGGATTTTTCGCATTGTAGTCGTAAAAACACTTGATCTTCCGCTATGATGATCATGTTTGCCTTTTTCTATTTCCCGGAGTTTTCATGAAAAAAATGCTGTTGCTGCTTCCTTTCGCCGCCCTTCTCGCCACTGGTATCGCGCAAGCGGAAAGCGGTGAAGATCTGACCAAAAAATACAAATGCACGGCTTGCCACAAAGCTGACAAGAAGGCGATCGGCCCGTCGTATCAGGAAATTGCCAAGAAAAATGCCGGCAAAGCCGATGCGGCAGCACATTTGTTCGATGATGTCAGAAAGGGCAGCAGAGGGGTTTGGGGTAACGCGCCGATGCCTCCACAGACGCAGCCGTCAGACGAAGACCTCAAAGCGATGGTCAATTACATCCTGTCGGTAAAGTAATCGGGTAGCCGGATTTCGTTATTCCGACGCAGAAGGGCGGCAGCATTGCCGCCCTTCTGTTTATGCACTTATACAAACGCGCGCGCCTCGCGGGAGAAAGACGAAAACGTCATTCCCCGTTAAAACGGGGGTCCAGAAACGGCTCTCCGCCCTCACGGCACTTCCGACGCCCACATTCGTTTTTCGATTCGTTGCGCGTGCGCCTCGAGGCGCGGCGGAAAACTTTTTTGATAACGACGCGGATTGGGCAGCATCACCGCCAAACGCGCCGCCTGCGACGCGTTCAATTGCGCAGCGCTGATCCCGTAATAGTGACGCGCCGCCGCTTCGGCGCCGAAAATGCCGTCGCCCCATTCGGCGACATTCAAATACACCTCGAGAATGCGTTGTTTGCTCCACACCGCTTCGATCATCACGGTGATGATCGCCTCTTTGATTTTTCGCGTGTAGCTGCGCTCGGACGACAGAAACAGGTTTTTGGCGAGTTGCTGGCTGATCGTCGAGCCGCCAGCGACGGTCTTGCCGCGTTTCAGGTTTTTTTCCAGCGCCTGCGTCATGCCGTCCCAGTCGAAGCCGCTGTGGTCGAGAAAACGGTCGTCCTCGGCGGCAACGACGGCGAGTTTCAGCGGTCTGGAGATTCGCTCGTAAGGCACCCAGGTCTGCCGCAAGACCGCCTGAGGGTCTTTGTCCCTCAGGACAGCCAGCCGCTCCGTCATGACCGCCGTCTCACGCGGGTTGACCATATTCCACCAGGCCACCTGCGCAAAAAGCCAGCACAAATAAAGGATTCCGGCCAGCAGCAGCGACAAAATGCCCCATTTGAGCCACCGTCTGATTCGTCTCATGCCTGCCCCGATCGGTTATGCGCCTGCCCGGAAATATTGCCGCGCATTATATCGTCGGCTGCATAATTTTTTAGACAAGGAAGCAAGCCGCTGGCAGCACGAACCGTACGGCAAGGTGAAGCCTACGACGTATAAAGGTTTGCGCCGTTCACTATAGGACGCGGTGCTTTGACAGTCTTCCGCAATGCCTTTAAGCTGCGATTTTATGCGCCCTGCGCGATTCCACGTTGCCGACAAAGGGATAACCTTGCTCAAAAAAACTGCTTTGAACACCTTGCACCGCGCCGCTTCGGCGCGGATGGTTGATTTCGGCGGCTGGGACATGCCGGTCAATTACGGCTCACAGATCGAGGAGCACCACGCGGTTCGCCGCGACGCCGGAATGTTCGACGTTTCACACATGGTCGTGCTCGACATGAAGGGCGACGGGGTGCGTGCTTTTCTGCGTTACGCCCTCGCCAACGACGTCGAAAAACTGCAAACGCCGGGACGGGCGCTTTATTCATGCCTGCTGCGCGACGATGGTCATGTGCTCGACGATTTGATCGTCTATTTCCTCGACGAATCGTTTTTCCGGGTCGTCGTCAACGCCGGCACCGCCGACAAAGATGCCGCCTGGTTTGAGTCGTTACGCGCCAAACATGCGCCCGCCGTCACCATCCAGCGCCGCAGCGACCTCGGCATCCTCGCCGTCCAGGGACCGAACGCCCGTGACCGCGTCTGGCAAATATTGCCGGACGCGAAACCGGCGACTGACGAATTGAAACCTTTCTCGGCAGTGGCCGTGACCAATGCTGGGCTTTCCCTCCCCCCTTGCGGGGGCGGGCGCCCCGAAGAGCCTGCCCCCGAAGCGTTTTTGATCGGGGGGGCGGGAGAGGGGGAAAAGCACAGCACCGCGTTCTTCATCGCGCGCACCGGCTACACCGGCGAAGACGGTTTTGAAATCATCGCGCCGCACGATGCCATCGTGACGCTCTGGCAACAACTCGACGCCGCCGGGGTGCGGCCATGCGGCCTCGGCTCCCGCGACACGTTGCGCCTTGAGGCCGGAATGAATCTCTACGGGCAGGACATGGACGAAAACGTGTCGCCTCTCGAATCCGGCTTGACCTGGACGGTCGATTTCAAGGACGCCGCGCGTGACTTCGTCGGCAAAACGGCGCTGCTGGCGCAGCCGCCGACGCGCCACCTCACTGGCCTACTGCTGCTCGACAGCGGCGGCGTGCTGCGCGCCCATCAGACCGTTCACACCGACCACGGTGACGGCGAAATCACCAGCGGTACGTTCAGCCCGACGCTGGGTCGCGCCATCGCGCTGGCACGGTTGCCGAGCGCCGTACAAGACGGCGACACCGTTGCCGTCGCGGTGCGTGACAAGCAATTGAAGGCGCGCGTCGTCAAGCCACCGTTCGTCAAGCAAGGCAAAACACTCATAGGCATCTAAATGGCTTTTTTGCCGATTCGTTTGTTCAACGCCAAGCGTCTTGCCCAAGAGCTTGGCAGGAAAGAGATTAGCTCCCGGATTAAGGGGTGCTATCTCGCCGCTTCTTTTCTGCTTTTTATCCCCTTGGTCTACTGCGGTTTTTTTCGCTACGAAAACCCGCTCTGGTCTTGGCTGTCTCTCTACCAAGGTATCGCTGTTTTCGTTATTACTGCTTGGGGGATTTCCGCATCGTATTTCGCCAGCGGAGGAGACGACAACCCTCACTTTATTACCGAGTTCACCTGTTTGTTTGTTCCTGTTTTTTTCACAACATCGCTGATCGTTTGGACTGTTTATTGGGTGATTTTTATCTGTTTTCGTGAAACGCTTATAGCTCCCTCCGCAAACATTCTGGAATATCAGTTTTTTTTGAATTTGTATTACGTCCGCGGCGATCTTCTCGGACTGCTCTCCTTTTTTGCTGTTGTAAGCACTGAGGCTATCGGGTTCTACCGGATCACCAAACTTTTTCACATCGTCCGATCATCATCGCAGTAATTTCATTTTCGAGGATTACACCATGAGCCAGATTCCCGCCGACCTCAAATACACCACCAGCCACGAGTGGGTGCGCCGCGAAGCCGACGGCTCCTTGACCATCGGCATCACCGACCACGCGCAGGAGGCGCTCGGCGATCTCGTGTTCATCGAACTGCCCGCCGTCGGTCGCGCGTTGGCCGCCGGTGAAGCCTGCACTGTTGTCGAATCGGTAAAGGCCGCATCCGATGTTTACGCGCCGATCGCCGGCACCGTCACCGCGCAAAACGAAGCGGTGACGAGCACACCGGAACTGGTCAACCAAAATGCTTACGACGCCTGGCTGTTCAAGCTCCAACCGGCCGACGACAATGCTTTTGCCGCGTTGCTCGACGCCGCTGCTTACGCGAAAGAAATCTAGCCCCTTCGCACACGCCACCCGCTCCGTTTTCAGAAACACTATAGGCCTTGTCCATGTCTCATACCGCTTTCGCCCACCGCCATATCGGCACCACGGCGGCCGAACAGGCCGAGATGCTCGACGCCATCGGCGTTTCCTCGCGCGCCGCGCTGATCAACGCGGCGGTTCCCAAAACCATTCGCAGCAAAGCGCCGCTGGCCGTACCCGCCGCGCTCGGCGAAGAAGCCGCATTGGCGCAGTTGCGTGCGCTGGCCGACAAAAACGTCGTGATGAAATCTTTCATCGGGCAGGGCTATTACGGCACGCACATGCCTCCCGTGTTGTTGCGCAACATCCTCGAAAATCCGGCGTGGTACACCGCCTATACGCCGTACCAGCCGGAAATTTCGCAAGGCCGACTGGAGGCATTGCTGGCGTTTCAGACGATGGTCTGCGACCTGACCGGAATGGACATCGCCAACGCCTCGATGCTCGACGAAGCCAACGCTGCCGCCGAAGCGATGACGCTGGCGCTGCGCTCCGTTGGCAGCGCCAGCGCATCGAAATCGCCCACGTTCTTCGTCGCCGACGATGTGTTCCGGCAAACGCGCGATGTCATCCTGACACGCGCAGCGCCGCTCGGCATTCAGGTAGTCGTCGGCCCGGCGTCGGCTGCGGCGAGCAGCGATGCGTTCGCCGTGCTAGTACAAATTCCGGCAGTTGACGGCGGGTTGCACGATTACAAGGCGCTGGCCGATGCGGTACACGCGCGCGGCGGCGTATTCATCGTTGCTGCCGATTTGCTGGCGCTGACACTGATTGAAGCGCCCGGCGCCTGGGGCGCCGATATCGTCGTCGGCAGCGCCCAGCGTTTCGGTGTGCCGATGGGTTACGGCGGACCGCATGCCGGTTTTCTGGCGACACGCGACGCGTTGAAACGCTCGATGCCGGGGCGGCTGGTCGGCGTCTCGGTTGATGCCCAAGGCGCTCCCGCTTATCGGCTGGCGCTGCAAACGCGCGAGCAGCACATTCGCCGCGAAAAAGCGACCTCGAACATCTGTACGGCACAAGTGCTGCTGGCGGTGCTGGCCGCGATGTATGCCGTCTATCACGGCCCCCATGGGCTGCGCGCCATCGCTTTACGCGTTCACCACTTCACCGGCGCGCTGAAAGCGGCGCTGGTCAAACTCGACGCCACCATCGTCAACACGTCGTTCTTCGGCACGTTGACCATTACTCCCGGCGGCGGCGAACTGGCCGATTTGCACGCCAGCGCCCGCAAGCACGGGATGAATTTCCGCGAGATCGATTCGAGTGCGCTGGGCATTTCGCTCGACGAAACCACCACCGCCGCCGACCTCGAAAACATTCTCGAAGCGTTTTCTTTCGTGTTGTCGAAAGAGAAACTGACGCTGGCCAAGGAGACGCTGCGTAACGCGCTCGGTCACGCCGTTGAAGCGATCCCGCCGACGCTGCAACGGAAGACGCCGTATCTGCAACATCCCGTCTTCAACCGCTACCACACCGAAACCGAAATGCTGCGTTATTTGCGCCGTCTCGCCGACAAGGATTTGGCGCTCGACCGCACGATGATTCCGCTCGGTTCGTGCACGATGAAACTGAACGCCACCAGCGAAATGGTGCCGATTACCTGGCCGCCATTCGCCGCTCTGCACCCGTTTGCGCCGAAGGAGCAGGCGCAGGGGTATCGCGCCTTGATCGACGATTTGTCGCAGCGCTTGTGCGCTGTCACCGGTTACGATGCCTTCTCGTTGCAACCCAATTCCGGCGCCCAGGGCGAATACGCCGGGCTGATGGCGATCCGCGCCTTCCACGCTTCGCAGGGACACACGCAGCGCAACATCTGCCTGATTCCGACCTCGGCGCACGGCACCAATCCGGCGTCGGCGCACATGGCAGGAATGCAGGTGGTCACCGTCCGCTGCGACAGCGACGGCAATATCGACATCGCCGATCTCGAAGCACGCGCCGCCGAACACGCCGACACCTTGGCGGCGGCGATGATCACTTATCCGTCAACGCACGGCGTGTTTGAAACGACCATTCGCAAAGCCTGCGAAATCGTTCACCGGCATGGCGGTCAGGTGTATATCGACGGCGCCAATTTGAACGCGCTGGTCGGGCTGGCAGCGCCCGGTGATTTCGGTGCCGATGTTTCGCACCTCAACCTGCACAAGACCTTTGCGATCCCGCATGGCGGCGGTGGGCCCGGCGTCGGCCCGATCGGGGTCAAGAAACATCTGGCGCCGTTCCTGCCGGGACACCGTTATCTGGGCAACGCGGCGCGCGCCGTTGCGGCGGCGCCGTTCGGCAGCGCGTCTATTCTTCCGATTTCGTGGATGTATCTGGCGATGATGGGCCCCGATGGTCTTGCTGCCGCCAGCGAAGCGGCGATTCTTGCCGCCAATTACATCGCTCGAAAACTGGCCGCGCACTATCCGGTTCTTTACACTGGCGCCGACGGTCATGTCGCGCACGAATGCATTCTCGATCTTCGCCCGCTCAAGGCAACGGCCAACATTGAGGCCGAAGATGTTGCCAAGCGGTTGATGGATTACGGCTTCCATGCGCCGACGATGAGCTTCCCTGTCCCCGGCACCTTGATGGTCGAACCGACCGAAAGCGAATCGAAAGCCGAACTCGACCGTTTCATCGCAGCAATGATCGCCATCCGTGAAGAAATCCGCGCGATCGAAGACGGCATAATGGACAAAGCCGACAACCCGCTGAAGAATGCGCCGCACACCGCCGCGATGGTCTGCGCCGATAAATGGTCGCATGGTTATTCGCGCCAACAGGCGGCGTATCCGTTGGCGTCGTTGAAAGCGGATAAATACTGGCCGCCGGTAGCGCGCATCGACAACGTGTACGGCGACCGCCATCTGGTGTGCACTTGCCAGCAATGAGTACGGGCATAATCCGCGTTTCGTTCGCTGCGGTAGCCCGCAGGGCGGGCAAAGCGTAGCGTGCCCGTCGCAGCGTCATTGCGAGCGTAGCGAAGCAATCCAGAATTTTTACACCTCGGCTAGATTGCTTCGCTACGCTCGCAATGACGAAAACAAGGGGGCCGTCTAGCGGCTTTCCCTGTCCTGCAAGGCTCTGCAGAGAATACCGAAAGCACAAAGCATTTAAGAAGTTCTTTGCGGTTAACCTTTCCCCCAATGTTTCCTCTATAAAACACGCCTGATGTCCGACACGCCCGCCCCTATCCATCACCGACCGGTTCGCAGTTACGTCCTTCGCCAAGGGCGAATGACGCCGGCGCAGCAACACGCCATTGAAACCCTCGGCCCGCAATTTTGTCTGCCTTTCCGCGCTTCGTTGCTGGACTTCGATACCGTATTTGGCCGCCGCGCCCCCACCGTTCTCGAAATCGGTTTCGGCATGGGCGAAACCACCGCCCGCATCGCCGCCGAGCAACCGGAGCACAACTTCATCGCCATTGAAGTGCATGCTCCCGGCGTCGGCAGCCTTTTGCAAAAAATAGAAGGGGCGCGACTGACCAACCTGCACCTCATTCGGCACGACGCCGTCGATATCGTCGAGAACATGATTGCACCGGCATCGCTTTCCGGCATCCACGTTTTTTTTCCCGACCCCTGGCCGAAAAAACGACATCACAAGCGCCGCTTGCTGCAAGCGCCGTTTCTTCACGAACTGGCGTTGCGTTTACGCGTTGGCGGCTATTTGCACATCGCCACCGATTGGGCGGAATACGCCGAAGAAGTGTTGCTGACGTTGTCTTTGGAGCCCTTGCTCAAAAACAGTGCTACGCATTTCGCTCCCCGCCCCCCCACCCGACCGCAAACGAAATTCGAAACGCGCGGCTTGCGTCTGGGTCATGAGGTTTTTGATCTGGTTTTTATTCGCGTTTAATGCGCTTTTGATTCAAGCAAACCCTTCTGGATTCCCGCTTTTGCGGGAATGACAGAGAAAGGGGGAGGCAGTAGGCACAGCTCAACAGTTGAGTAACGACGACTGTAGCCATTGAGAAAAACAGTAAAAAGCCACGTCATTCCCGCGAAAGCGGGAATCCAGAAGAATTCTTTCTGCTCGTTTTGCTGTCGCTCTGTGTGCGGCCAACCAGAAGCTGTTCTTCTCTCTGTTTGTTCTTATGCTCCCGCTTTCGTTGGCTCGATCCGCACAATCACATCGCGTTCTTTCACGAAACTTCCCGGCTTGACCAGCACTTCGACCACTGTCCCGGAATACGGCGACGGGATGTCGAGCGATATCTTGTTGGTTTCCACCACGATCAGCGTGTCGTCGCGCGCTACGGTATCCCCCGGCGCAACATTGACCTCGCTGACGAGCAGTTCGCCGGTCGTGCAATTGCCACAACTTTCCCAGCAGGCCGGCGCCTCGGGAATACACACCTCTTTCATGCTTTCCATTTCAACAACCTTTACTGCTACGTCCGCTCTCTCGTCTCATACTGACAAAACCGCCGCCATGTCCCCGGCAACAGGCTCTCGCGCCCGGCCGCTCCCTTGACCGCTCCTTTGGCTGTATTGTATGCCTCTGTTCTCTTTTGCGCTTTTGGATCAGCGGCATGGCTAAAAATAACACCGGCACTCCCGCTTTCTGTTCGCTATTTTGAGCTCATCGCCCGTTAAACAACACCATTACACCGCCATGCCTTTTAACCCTTTGTCAACAGGGTTTTTTCTTCGCCTTATTTGCTTTATGATTACTGTTCGAGGTTGGCCTATCTTGGTTGCCGTTGCCTCGAACCCCCAAAAGGGATGCCCTCTGTCACGCGACCCTGCGTCACTTAGCGAAATCGGGTTTTCATTTTAAACCCTGACCCGGTCCGCTTTGTCTGAAACTCTTGTTGCGTCTGCGTGTTGCAGACGCCTAGCTTAAGGAGAGAAACAATGTCGCACGATACAGGCTTGACTTTGGCCGCCCCCATTCGGAGCAGCGCCGAAAAAGAAATTTTGACGGAAGACGCGTTAGCGTTTTTGAATGAACTGGTTCAGCGTTTCACTCCGGCGCGTAACGCGCTGCTGGCGGAGCGCCCCGTTTGGCAGGCGAAAATCGACGCCGGCGCGTTGCCGGATTTTTTGCCCGATACCGCTTCCATCCGCAACGACAACTGGAAAATCCGCGGCATCCCTGCCGACTTGATGGATCGCCGTGTCGAGATCACCGGGCCGGTGGATCGCAAGATGATCATCAACGCGCTGAACGCCAACGTCAAAGTCTTCATGGCCGATTTTGAAGATTCGCTGGCGCCCGCCTGGGACAAAGTGATCGACGGTCAAGTGAACCTGCGCGATGCGGTGAACGGCACCATCACCTACACCGACCCGCAGACCGGGAAAAACTACGCGCTGAAAGAAAATCCGGCCGTGCTGATCTGTCGGGTGCGCGGCTTGCACCTGCCGGAAAAACATGTGCACTGGCAGGGCGCGCCGATTCCGGGCGGGCTGTTCGATTTCGCGCTGTATTTTCATCACAACCACCGCCAGCTTCTCGACAAGGGCAGCGGCCCGTATTTTTATCTGCCGAAGACCCAGACGTACCAGGAAGCCGCTTGGTGGAGCGACATTTTCAGTTTCACCGAAGACCGTTACGGCTTGCCGCGCGGCACGATCAAGGCAACGATCTTGATCGAAACCTTGCCGGCGGTGTTTCAGATGGACGAAATCCTGTACCACCTGCGCGACCACATCGTCGGGCTGAACTGCGGGCGCTGGGACTACATTTTCAGCTACATCAAAACGCTGAAGAACCACCCCGACCGCGTGCTGCCCGACCGTCAAGCGGTCACGATGGAAAAATCGTTTCTCAGCGCCTATTCGAAGCTGCTGATCAAAACCTGTCATCGCCGCGGCGCTTTTGCGATGGGCGGCATGGCGGCGTTCATTCCGAGCAAGGATGCCGAACGCAATACCTGGGTTCTCGACAAAGTGCGCGCCGACAAAGAGCTGGAGGCAAGCAACGGTCATGACGGCACCTGGATCGCGCACCCCGGTCTGGCCGATACCGTGCTGCCGGTGTTCGACCGCGCCTTTGGCGCCCGCTGCAATCAACTGGGCGTGCTGCGCGAAAACGATCCGCCGACCACCGCCGCCGATCTGCTGGCGCCCTGTTCCGGCGGCCGCACTGACGCCGGGATGCGCGCCAATATCCGCGTCGCGTTACAATATATCGAAGCATGGATTTCCGGAAACGGTTGTGTGCCGATTTACGGGCTGATGGAAGACGCCGCCACCGCTGAGATTTCGCGCACGTCGATCTGGCAGTGGATCCGCCACGGCAAAACGCTCGACAACGGCGAGCGTGTTACGCCGGCGCTGTTCGAGAAGATGCTGGCGGAAGAAACGGCTGTCGTTCGTCAAGAACTCGGCGATGCCCGCTTCAACAGCGGTCGCTTCGACGAAGCTGCCGCCTTGTTGCACCGCATCACCACGCAGGACGAACTGATCGATTTCCTGACGTTGCCCGGTTACGAGCTTTTGGCCTGACCGCTTACTTTTTTACTACGCCTTTTCACCATAAGGAGCATCAAAATGTCGTTATCCCGTAATGAACAAATCAAAGAACTGGAACAAAGCTGGCAACAGCCGCGCTGGAAAGGCATTACCCGCCCTTACACCGCCGCCGAAGTCGTCAATCTGCGCGGCTCGTTCGTTACCGAAAACACGATCGCGCGGCAAGCCGCTGAAAAACTGTGGAAGCTGGTAAACGGCAGCGCCAAAAAAGGTTATGTCAACTGCCTCGGCGCGCTGACCGGCGGGCAGGCGTTGCAACAGGCCAAGGCCGGTGTCGAGGCGATTTACCTCTCCGGCTGGCAAGTTGCCGCCGATGCCAACCTCGCCAGCGCAATGTACCCGGACCAATCGCTGTATCCGGCGAACTCGGTACCGGCCGTCGTTCAGCGCATCAACAGTTCGTTCCGCCGCGCCGACCAGATTCAATGGGCGAACGGCATCGGCCCCGGCGATAAGGGGTACATCGACCATTTCCTGCCGATCGTCGCCGACGCCGAAGCCGGTTTCGGCGGTGTGCTGAACGCGTTTGAATTGATGAAAGGCATGATCGAAGCCGGCGCCGGCGGCGTTCATTTCGAAGATCAGCTCGCCTCGGTCAAGAAATGCGGCCACATGGGCGGCAAAGTGCTGGTGCCGACGCAAGAAGCCGTGCAAAAACTGGTTGCTGCGCGACTGGCCGCCGACACGCTGGGCGTGCCGACACTGGTGATCGCGCGTACCGACGCCGATGCCGCCGACCTGCTGACCTCGGATTACGATCCTAACGACAAACCCTTCGTCACCGGTGAGCGTACCCCGGAAGGCTTCTTCCGCACCCGCGCCGGCATCGAACAGGCGATCAGCCGCGGCCTGGCTTATGCGGCGTACGCTGACATGGTGTGGTGCGAAACCTCGACGCCGGACTTGGGTCTTGCCAAACAATTCGCCGACGCGATCCATGCCAAGTTCCCGGGCAAATTGCTGGCGTACAACTGCTCGCCGTCGTTCAACTGGAAGAAAAATCTCGACGACGCCACCATCGCCAAGTTCCAGGATGAGCTGTCGAAGATGGGCTACAAGTACCAGTTCATCACGCTCGCCGGCATCCACAGCATGTGGTACAACATGTTTGATCTGGCGCATGCCTACGCGCAAGGAAACGGGATGAAGCACTACGTCGAAAAAGTGCAAGAGCCGGAGTTCGCTTCCGCCAAAAAGGGTTACACCTTCGTGGCGCACCAGCAGGAAGTCGGCACCGGTTACTTCGACAAAGTCACCACCGTCATTCAGGGCGGCGCTTCGTCGGTTACCGCGCTGACCGGCTCGACGGAAGAAGCGCAATTCTGAACACGCGCCTCCCGCAAACACACCACCGCTGCGCCATGACCGGCGCAGCGGTGGTGCTCCCTTACAGCGCAAACAATGCGCGGCAGAATAAAACCCAAAAGAACGGTCGCAAAGAACAAAAAAACTTTGGGTGTCTTCCGTTCTTTGTGGTTAAATGGTTTTCTCGATGCGTCATCGCCGATAACCGCCGCCCGAGCGCCGAACATGAAACCCGCCACCACCTCTTCGCTTAACGGCACCGCTGCTTCTACCGACATGGTGGTGCTGGTCGCACACACCGTTCTACAGGGCTTCGACGCGCAGTATGGCCGCTTCCTCGAAGTGACCGCCGGCGCCCAGCAGCGTTTTGAGGACGCCGCCTGGAACGACGTTCAGACGGCGATGCGGCAGCGGATTCATTTGTACGATCACCACGTCGATCTGGCGGTTGAGTTGATCCGGCGGATGACCGGCGACTTGTGTCAAGACGCCGATTTCCTGGCGCACGTCAAAGATTATTACACCACCCTGCTGCCGAACTATCCGCGCTTTGAAATCGCCGAAAGTTTTTTCAACTCGGTTTATTGCCGGTTGTTTAAACACCGCGACATGGCGCCGAACAGGATGTTCGTATTCAGTTCGCAACCCGAACGCCACCGCCTCGATTTGCCGCGCCCCGTTTCGCGCAACTTCCCGCTGGCGTCCGGCGTCGAAGACCGGTTGCGGGTGATTGTGCGCAACTCGCCGCTGCGACTTCCCTGGGAAGATTTGCCGCGTGACGTTGCCGACATCGCTGCCGCGCTCTATCGCCGCTTCAGCCGTGAGACGTTGAAAAGCGGCGTGCTCGAAATTTACAACGAGGTGTTTTACCGCAACAAATCCGCTTGGATCATCGGCAAATTGCGACTTCCCGACGCCGTGCATCCTTTTTTATTGCCGATTTCCCGCACCGATTCCGGCGAATTGTATATTGACGCCTGCCTCACCGAGTTCAGCGACGCCAGCATCGTCTTCGGTTTCAACCGCGCGTATTTCATGGTGTACGCGCCGTTGCCCGCCGCCACCGTCGAATGGTTGCGCGAAATTCTTCCTCACAAAACCACCGCCGAGCTGTACACCGCGATCGGTTGTCAGAAGCACGCCAAAACCGAATACCACCGGGAATACCTGCACCAGTTGGCGCAAACCGACGACAAGTTCGTCACTGCCCCCGGCACTCGCGGAATGGTGATGCTGGTGTTCATGTTGCCTTCGTACGATGTCGTGTTCAAGGTGATCAAAGACCGCTTCGCGCCGCAAAAAAACGTTGACGCCGCCCGCGTGCGTGCGTGCTACCAACTCGTCAAGGAACACGACCGCGTCGGTCGCATGGCCGATACCCAGGAATACGAAAATTTCGCGTTCGAAAAAAGCCGCATCAGCGATGAATTGATGGCTGAGCTGCAACGCGAGATCCCGGAAAAACTAGACGACTTGGGCGATCACATTTCGATCCGCCACCTTTATATCGAACAGCGGATGATACCGCTCAACCTTTTTCTCGATCAGATCGACGAGGCCACCTGTCTCGACATCATCGACGACTACGGCACCGCCATCCGCCAACTGGCATGTGCCAACATTTTTCCCGGCGACATGCTTCTCAAAAATTTCGGCGTTACCAAAAACAATCGCGTCGTGTTTTACGATTACGATGAGATCCGCTACATGACCGAAATGAACTTCCGTTCCATTCCGCCGCCGCGCTACCCAGAAGACGAACTCGCCGGCGAACCGTGGTACAGCGTCGCCGAAAACGATGTGTTCCCCGAGGAATTCCGGCAATTCCTTTTCAGCGACGTCAAGCTGCGGCAAGTGTTCGAACGCCATCACGAAGACATCTTCCGCCCCGAGTACTGGAAGGCTTTGCAGCAACGCATCCGCGACGGCGCGATCGAAGATTTTTACGCTTACCGGCGAAACCAGCGGTTCCGGCAGCGGTAAGCGGCCACCTCTCCTGCTACTTGCTCCTTTTCGACTGCGGTGTGATCACTTCACTTTGATGTCGAATGTGTGGCACTCGTTGCAATAAAGCACCGACGGCTCATGCGCCTTATGGCAAACCGTGCAGCGTAAATTCCCCTGGTGCGTCTGATGGGGGTTGGGTTTCGTTTTTTTTGTTTTTTCCGCAAGCTTGGCGTAGTCACCGTGACACTTGATGCAGGAAGTTGCCGCCGCTCTTGCTGCCGGTTTTGCGCCGTCATGACAGCTTTCACAAGCCAGCGTCGCGTGTTGTTTTGCAATAGGCCGGTCGGTAGCGAAAACACCGTTGCTCGCCAGAAAGAAAACCAGCATCAAAAAAATTTTCGTTTTCTTCATGGTCGCCGCCCCTCTGTTTCAATACGCCCATCGCTACGAAAGCACCTCGTTTCAGGTTAGCGCGGTTTTGTTAAGTGTACACGCCTTTCTCTTCTCCCGCTTTGGGAAAAATCGGGCTGCTGACAAAGCTCCCTTTCAAAAGGAGGGAAAAAACGTGGCGCATCCCCGTAGAAAGGTATCCTCTTAAATCAAAACCGTTCCAAAGCGCGGGCTTCCGGCTCCGCTTTTGTGGAAACGATAGCTCATGCGGAGACGCGGAGATGCGCTTCCTCTCTTCCGCAAGCAGGAGAGAGGCAAAAAACGGAGGCATGGCGCCTCCGTTTTTTGTTGAACGAACCAACACCAGAACCACCGATTATTTCCTGGTGACTGACGCTTTATTTTGTGCGGCAGATAAAGCATCATTTAGTTCTTTTACTGCGGTCGTTACCGAACTTTCATGCAGTGCCGGATTATGAAATCCTAGGGAATATTCCGTGAACCAATAGAAGTCCACGGTTAGCGCCTGTCCCAGCTTATCGTCAACCGCTGCCAAAAGCTGCGGATCTACCGCAAAAATTCCTTTACTGACATCGCTGATAAAATCCACCGCATTGTTGATGGCGTTGTTAAGCTCTTTCACTCTTACCCTGCTTTTCTGCTGAATAAGGTCGATGCTATAGAGCGCCTGTGCCGTAGATTTCCAATTGGCTGTCGTTCCCTGTCCGTGACAGTTAGAACTCATGCACGTCTTGTCCACTTTCTCTCTGGGTAAAGAGACCTGATGGCTTGAGTAGCCTCTCTCTCTCGCATAGTGGCAGCTTGTGCATGTTACTCCCGCTTTGCTGTGAACGGACTGTGAAATCAGCTCAACTTGCGCATGGGTGAAGGGTATCCATTTGGTTTTGGTAACCGGATGGGCGGCGCCATACCAGCCTTTTTCTTTATAGTGGGCATACGTTTCAAGAGGCCCCCCTTTGAACGCTGTCGTATATGGATTGCCGGGGATGTGTCCGAGGATCGGTTTCTCTGTCTTTGCGTCGTATATAAAGAGGCTGGCGTTAGGCGCAGAGTGACATTGCCCGCACATGAAATTACTATCGTATCTGTCAAGTATTACAATTTTACGTTCGTATCCTCTTGCGCCCATAGCAACAACTTCTGCTTTAGGCATAATCTCCGGATTGCTCTGGTATAGATTATCTTTATACTCAGGCTCAACCATTGCCTCTATCAGCATATCGTTGACAACGCGAGGCTCCGCTGAATGGGGGTCGTGGCAGAAGATACAGTTCACGCTGGTATTTAACTGCTTTAGAGCAGGCATCACTTTTGAATCACGCTGAAGCGGCGCACCTTTTACGGGCGCTCCTAAATAGGCGTAATCAAGTATATTGTCTGCGGATTTACACTTCAGGCATGAGGCAGTACCAATAATGCCTATGCTTTTTTGCGGCCGCCAGGCTAATGTTCTTTCTCTTGGGACGAAACCTGCGGTATCGCCATCTTCCGGGTGTGCGTCGTACACTGAATCCCAGAGCCTTTCTATCGGCCTGCCGACGTCATAGGGGTTTTTATATTTGAAGCGCCCTGCTGTACGGTTAACGGTGATATCAGCCAAAAGCCCGGCATGAAAACGCGGCGTTCTCGAATGCACCAGTTGGAAGAAATTGGATTTGCTGTTTGGAAACGAGTTATAGGTTGGTATCGTCTTTCTTTCCGCCCATTTCATGTGGTAACTCATGTCAAGCATGCTCTCCAACTGCTTTTCATGGCAGGTTGCACATGCGCGGTGGTCTGTGCGGACAGCGGGCCTGTTTTGGGCGGACGGGCTTGTCGAGTGCTCCGGCTTAGATTCGTGGCACATGGCGCAGTTCACTTTGGCGTGCGCCCCTCGGTTATAAAGCATTTTCACTGTGTCGTGACAATTCAAGCATGTCGCAACACTTGCAGGGTTTGTCGGTTCTTTGAGCGGTGTGCCTTTAGCCTTACCGGTTACCGCCGCATGCGAAATTTGCGCTGACACGGCAAAACAAAGCACAACAAAAAGGCATATATTTTTCATATTACCTCCAGAGAAAGGGGCTTAAGATATAAACCGCATGTACTATTTATTGGCGCTTCTGAAACTACGCATTTGAAATATTATTTTTAGGCTGACGTAGATTGGCGTTGGTGCTGATCAGCCCAAAACGCAATACCCCCACAAAGCATGGGTGTATTCAATATACGCCCTTCCTTTTGTATCGTCCAGTAAAGAGGCTGACCGGCGGCTTGTCGGTGGCGGGAAGATATCTGCCGCTGACCTTTGTAGAGCGGCTTTTCGCAAGGAACGCTATGAACAACCCTGCATCCCTCGTTTGTCATCCTGCGCGAAGTCGCAGGATGACAGGAAGAGTTTTTCAGAGGTTCCCAAGGGCTTCCCCGGGGTCAGGTTGAGGCTCGCCAGCGATAACCAGGCGGCCTTGCACAACACCTTTTCATTTAATATAATATTAAATGATATTATATTAGGCGAGATAGCGAGTAGCGAACCACCGGAAAAACCCGAACCAGTCCATTGTAATTAACGGAAAGCTTCACAGGATACCCATGATCAAACCCTCCCCGGAACAGATGCGAGCGGCCGTCGGTCAGGCGGTCGATTTTCTCAAGGTCCTCGCCAACGAGGATCGCTTGTTACTGCTTTGCCAAATTTCGCAGGCCGAGCGAAATGTCGGGCAGCTTGAACAAGACCTCGATATCCACCAACCGACGCTGTCGCAGCAGTTAGGCGTATTGCGGCGGTCGGGGCTGGTCGCCACGCGAAAAGAGGGAAAGCAAATCTTCTACCGCCTGGCCGATCAAGCAGCGGTTGTCATCATTCACGCACTTTACGAACAATTTTGCGCAACGAAAGAAAATCAAAATGACCATTGACTGGGCGCAGTTTACTCCGTGGACGTCTTTTCTCGGCGGGATGTTGATCGGCTTGGCCGCTTCGCTTCTCGTCCTGTTCAACGGCCGAATCGCCGGCATCAGCGGCATTGTCGGCAACTTGTTCGCTTCTCCCAAGAAGCAGGAGGCCTGGCGCTGGTTTTTTGTTGCCGGTTTGTTGCTGTCCGCCGTTCTTTATAAATTTTCGGTGGGCTATCCGCCGGCACAGTATCCGTCGAGCGGGTGGGTTCTGATCGTCGCCGGGTTGCTGGTCGGCTTCGGCGCGCGTCTCGGTTCCGGTTGTACCAGCGGCCACGGAATATGCGGTTTGTCCCGCTTGTCGCGCCGCTCGCTCGCCGCAACGCTGGTCTTCATGACCACCGCGGCGACCACCGTTTACATCACACGCCATCTCATCGGAGGGTAAATGCAAAATTTGTCTGCGCTCATCATCGGCTTGCTCTTTGGCGTCGGCTTGCTCCTCTCGGGAATGACCGACCCGGCAAAGGTTACCGGTTTTCTGGATTTTGCGGGTTTGTGGAATCCCTCGCTGGCCTTCGTGATGACCGGCGCCATCGGCGTGGGGTTGATCGGCTTCACGGTCGCAAAGAAAAAATCGGTCTCCTGCCTGGGAGAACCCTTCCATTTACCGAAGACAACCGTGATTGATCCCCGGCTCGTCATCGGCAGCGCTGTTTTTGGGATCGGCTGGGGCTTGGCCGGCATTTGTCCCGGCCCCGCACTGGTCGGGCTTGGCGCCGGAATCATGGAAGCGTTGTGGTTTGTGCTGTCGATGGTGGTCGGCATGGGCGTTTACCAACTGGTCGTTTTGCGAAAAGGATTATCATGAAAACAAAGAAGCTCGTTATTGTCGGCGGCGTCGCCGGTGGCGCTTCGGCGGCCGTACGGGCACGACGGCTTAGCGAATCGCTCGACATCGTCGTGCTCGAGCGCGGCCACCATGTGTCGTTCGCGAATTGCGGCTTGCCTTACCACATCGGTGGAGACATCGCGCAGCGTGAGGCGCTGCTGCTCCACACGCCTGAATCGCTCCATGCCCGTTTTGCTCTCGATGTCCGGGTCAACCATGAGGCCGTGGCAATCAACCGGCAAGCCAAGACGATTACCGTTCACGACCATGCGCAACAACGCCATTACGAAGAAAGCTACGATTCTTTGTTGCTGGCGCCCGGTGCCGCGCCGATTCGTCCGCCCATTCCCGGCATCGACGATCCGCGCGTCTTTACCCTGCGCAATGTTTCCGACATGGACAGCCTGCTTGCTGCGTTGACGCCCGATGTGCGCAAAGCCGCCGTGATCGGCGCCGGGTTCATCGGCCTGGAAATGGTCGAGGCTTTGCACCAACGCCGTCTTGACGTGACCCTGATCGAGCGCGATTCTCAAATCCTGATTCCGCTCGACGCCGAGATGACCGCTCCGTTGGTCGAGACGTTGCGCCAAAAACAGGTCGCGCTGCACCTCGGTGACGGCTTAACCGCCATCGAACGCAGTGAGCGCTTGCAACTCTCGCTGGCCTCGGGCAAAAAAATCGAAGCGGATATCGTTCTTCTGGCGATCGGCGTCCGTCCGGAGAGCACTCTCGCCCGAGAGGCCGGGTTGGAACTGGGAATCGGCGGCGCCATCGTTGTCGATGCACAGCAGCGTACCTCCGATCCGGCCATTTTTGCCGTCGGCGATGCCGTTCAAGTCAAGCATGTGGTCTCCGGCCAACCGACGCTGTTGCCGCTGGCGGGGCCGGCCAATCGGCAAGGAAGAATCGCCGCCGACGTCATTGTCGGCGGTCATGCCGCGTACCGTGGTTCTCAGGGAACCGCCATTTGCAAGCTCTTCGAACAGACCGCTGGTGCCACCGGAATGAATGAGAAGGCGCTGAAAGCCGCAGGCATTCGCTATCGGCGGCTGTTTCTTCACGGCAACGATCACGCCTCTTATTATCCGGGCGCCACACCGATCAGCATGAAGCTGCTGTTTTCCGCCGAAGACGGCCGCATTCTGGGCGCGCAAGCCGTCGGTCAAAACGGCGTCGATAAGCGGCTCGATGTTTTGGCGGTGGCCATTCAAGCCGGCATGACGATCGACGATCTTGCCGAAATGGAACTTTGCTACGCTCCGCCTTACGGTTCGGCCAAAGATCTGGTCAATATCGCAGGAATGGCGGCACAGAATCTTGCCTCCGGCTTGCTGTCCTTGACCGAACCGGAAGCGGTTGCCAGCGCCGTTGCGGCCGGCGCGCTACTCGTCGATGTCCGCCAGCCGGAAGAAGTGGCAAGAGAAACGATTCCCGGAGCCATCAACGTGCCTTTGCCGCAGTTGCGTTCGCTGGCCGAGACGGCGTTGCCGAAAAAACGCCCTCTCGTTGTGTACTGCCAAGTCGGTTTGCGCGCCTATGTCGCACAACGTTTTCTCCAACAGTCGGGGTGGTCGGTCTCCAGCTTGAACGGCGGTTACCGCACCTGGCGCATGTTTCAAACAGTAAACGGGTAGCGTTTTTGCCAAGCCAAAAAAAGCCGCCCTCCGGCGGCTTTTTTCACGAACAACGTTTCAACATCACCGCGTTTCGGCGCGGTTTTTGTATTTGTGCAGGATGTTCATCTGCGCCACCGCCGCCGCCAATTCGATTTCGGCGCGGGCAAAGTCTTCTTTCGACGTGCGGTTAACCATCGCTTCCTCGGCTTTTTTCTTCGCTTCCAGCGCCGCTTTTTCGTCGAGGTCTTTGGCGCGGATCGCCGTATCGGCGAGCACGGTCACATAGTTCGGCTGCACTTCCAGAAAACCGCCTTGCACAAAGATCACTTCTTCCTGCTCTTTGCCGGGCTGCTTGATCCGCACGGCACCGGGCTTGACCTGTGTTAACAGCGGCGTGTGGCGTGGCATGATGCCGAGTTCACCGCAAATCCCCGGCAATGCCACGAATTCGGCCTGGCCGGAGAAAATCAGTTCTTCGGCGCTGACGACATCGACGCGCATGGTGATCATGACGTGTTTCCTTTATTACAGGGTCTTGGCTTTCTCGAACGCTTCGTCGATCGCGCCCACCATGTAGAATGCCTGTTCCGGCAATTCGTCACACTCGCCATTGACGATCATGTTAAAGCCGCGAATGGTTTCTTTCAGCGACACGTATTTGCCCGGCGCGTTGGTAAACGCTTCGGCCACATGGAACGGCTGCGACAGGAAGCGCTGAATCTTCCGCGCCCGCGACACGACCAGCTTGTCTTCCGGCGACAGTTCGTCCATCCCCAGAATCGCGATGATGTCGCGCAGTTCTTTGTAGCGCTGCAACATCTGCTGGACGGCGCGTGTCGTTTTGTAATGCTCTTCGCCGATGATGTGCGGATCGACTTGCCGCGAGGTCGAGTCGAGCGGATCGACCGCCGGATAAATCCCCAGCGACGCGATGTCGCGCGACAACACCACCGTAGCGTCGAGGTGGCCGAAGGTGGTTGCCGGCGACGGATCGGTCAAGTCGTCCGCCGGAACGTACACCGCCTGAATCGAGGTGATCGAGCCGGTCTTGGTCGAGGTGATCCGCTCTTGCAGTTTGCCCATTTCTTCGGCCAGCGTCGGCTGATAGCCCACCGCCGACGGCATCCGGCCAAGCAATGCTGACACTTCGGTTCCGGCCAGCGTGAAGCGGTAAATATTGTCGATGAAGAGGAGCACGTCGCGGCCTTTGCCAGAAGCGTCTTTTTCATCGCGGAAATTCTCGGCCATGGTCAAACCGGTCAGCGCCACGCGCAAACGGTTGCCCGGCGGCTCGTTCATCTGGCCGTACACCATCGCCACTTTGTCGAGCACGTTCGAGTCTTTCATTTCATGGTAGAAGTCGTTGCCCTCGCGGGTACGCTCACCGACACCGGCAAACACCGACAGGCCGCTGTGCGCCTTGGCGATGTTGTTGATCAGCTCCATCATGTTGACGGTTTTGCCGACACCGGCACCGCCGAACAGTCCGATCTTGCCGCCCTTGGCAAACGGGCACACGAGGTCGATCACTTTGATGCCCGTTTCGAGCAACTCGGTTGACGGCGACAGTTCTTCAAACGTCGGCGCTTTCCGGTGGATCGACAGCGTCTTTTCGGCACCGATGGGGCCGGCTTCGTCGATCGGGCGACCCAGCACGTCCATGATGCGGCCCAGCGTCTTGGTGCCGACCGGCACCGAAATCGGTGCGCCGGTGTTCACCACTTTCATGCCGCGGCGCAAACCGTCAGAGCTACCCAACGCAATGGTGCGCACGATGCCGTCGCCGAGTTGCTGCTGAACTTCCAGCGTCAACCCGATCTCGTCCATCGTAAGCGCGTCGTACACTTTGGGCATGGCCTGGCGCGAAAACTCTACGTCCACCACGGCGCCGATGCACTGAACTATGGTTCCTTGGCTCATTATTCTGACTCCTGCTCGCTATTCTCTTGAATTCAATCCGTTAAACCGCTGCGGCGCCGCCGACGATTTCTGTCAGTTCCTGGGTGATCGCTGCTTGTCGGGTCTTGTTGTACATCAATTGCAATTCGCTGATGATCTTGTTGGCGTTGTCGGATGCCGCCTTCATCGCCACCATTCGCGCCGACTGTTCCGACGCCATGTTCTCGGCCAGCACCTGAAAGATCACTGCCTCGATGTAGCGGCGCATCACGCCGTCCAGCAGCATCTTGGCGTCCGGCTCGTAAATGTAATCCCACGTTCCGCCCTGTGCTTCGGTTTTGCGCACTTCGCCGGTCGGCGACCGGAATTCCGGGGGCACCGGCAGCAACAAATCTTTGCGCGACAATTGCTTCATCGTGTTGACGAAACCGGTCGAGAACACATGAATCTCGTCGATGCGACCTTCGACGTACGCATCGAACAGTGGCTTCAGCGGCCCAACCAACCGTTCAATGTGCGGCACATCGCCGAGATGCACGACGCTGGACAAGATGTTCGCGCCCATACGCGACAAAAAGCCGAGCCCCTTGTTGCCTATCGCAACATAGTCAACCTCCAGCCCTTGTGCTTTCCACGCTTTGTGCTGCTGCACCACCATCCGCAACAGGTTGGTGTTCAGGCCGCCGCACAGTCCTTTATCGGTAGAGATCACTACCGCGCCGATCCGTTTGACGGACTCGCGCCGCACCAGAAACGGATGGCGGTATTCGGTGTTGGCCATGGCGACGTGCGATGCAATGTAAAACATCCGCTCAAGATAGGGTCGCGACGCGCGCATGCGGTCTTGCGCCTTGCGCATTTTCGACGCCGCCACCATCTCCATCGCTTTGGTGATCTTGCGCGTGTTTTGCACGCTTTTGATCTTGGTGCGTATCTCTTTCGAGCCTGCCATTGTGTTCGCCTTGTTCCGTTCGCCTCAATGCCGATGCCGGTTTTAGAACGTCCCGGTTTTCTTGAAGTCTTCCAGCGCTGCCACCAACGCTTTTTCATCGTCGCCGGTCAGCTCTTTTTTGTCTTCAATGCGGTTCATCAATTCGCCGTACTTGCTCTTCATGAACTGGCGCAACGAGCTTTCGAATAGCAGCGCTTTATCGACCGGCACATCGTCGAGGTATCCCTTTTCGACGGCAAACAGCGTCAACGCCATTTCAAAAACCTGCAACGGCTCATACTGCGGCTGCTTCATCAATTCGGTCACCATGCGACCGCGATCCAACTGTTTGCGGGTCGCGTCGTCGAGATCGGAGGCGAATTGCGCAAACGCCGCCAATTCGCGGTACTGCGCCAACGCCAGACGCACGCCGCCACCAAGCTTCTTGATGACTTTGGTTTGCGCCGCGCCGCCAACCCGCGATACCGAAATACCAGCGTTGATCGCCGGCCGGATACCGGAGTTGAAAAGGTCGGTTTCCAGGAAGATCTGGCCGTCGGTAATCGAAATCACGTTGGTCGGCACGAAGGCGGTCACGTCGCCCGCTTGCGTTTCGATGATCGGCAGCGCCGTCAGTGAACCGGTCTTGCCTTTGACTTGGCCGTTGGTAAATTTTTCGACGTAGTCGGCGTTGACGCGCGCGGCGCGCTCAAGCAGGCGCGAGTGCAAATAAAACACGTCGCCCGGATAGGCTTCGCGGCCCGGCGGACGGCGCAGCAACAACGACACTTGCCGGTACGCCCACGCCTGTTTGGTCAGGTCGTCGTAAATGATCAGCGCATCCTGACCGCGGTCGCGGAAGTATTCGCCCATCGTACAGCCCGAGTAAGGCGCAATGTATTGCATTGCCGCCGACTCGGAGGCCGATGCCGCGACGACGATGGTGTAGTCCATCGCGCCGTGTTCTTCCAGCTTGCGAATCACGCTCTTGATCGAGGACGCTTTCTGACCGATCGCGACGTAAATGCAGATCAGGTCCTTGCCCTTCTGATTGATTATGGCATCAATGGCCACGGCGGTCTTGCCGGTCTGGCGGTCGCCGATGATCAATTCGCGCTGGCCGCGCCCGATCGGCACCATCGCGTCGATGGATTTCAGCCCGGTCTGCACCGGCTGCGACACCGATTGCCGCGCAATCACGCCGGGCGCCACTTTTTCGATGACGTCGCTCATTTTGGCGTTGATCGGGCCTTTGCCGTCGATCGGTTTGCCCAGCGAATCCACGACACGACCGATCAGTTCCGGCCCGACTGGCACTTCCAGAATGCGGCCGGTACATTTGACGGTATCGCCTTCGGAGATGTGTTCGTATTCACCGAGCACCACGGCGCCGACCGAGTCGCGCTCGAGGTTCAGCGCCAGGCCGAAGGCGTTGCCCGGAAACTCCAGCATTTCGCCCTGCATGGCGTCCGACAGCCCGTGGATGCGGCAGATACCGTCGGTCACGGAAATCACCGTTCCCTGCGTCTTGATCTCGGTGTGGGTGTCGAGATTCTGTATCTTGTTTTTAATCAGTTCGCTGATTTCAGAAGGATTCAACTGCATGGTGTCCTCACGTCATGCCCAAAGGGCATCGCTTTAATTCAAAAAGTCAGGCAAACAACTCGCGCGCCATCGTCGCCAGTCGACCCTGCACAGAAGCATCAATCACCGTATCGCCGACCGTAATTCGGGTACCGCCGATCAGCGCCGGATTGACGGCAATCTGTGCGTTTACCTTCTTGCCGGTGTGTCTGGCCAGCGCCGCCCGTATTTCCGTTTCCTGCGTCGCATCGAGCGGCATCGCCGTTTCGATGGTGGCCTCGACCGTGCCTTCTGCCGCGTCCTTGAGCTGCAAAAACAGGGTTTCGATTTCCGCCATCAGGCCCATCCGGCCTGCCCGCAACAACACTTCCACCAATCGCCGCCCGCCGGAGTCCAAGGCGTCGCCGCACACCTCCACAAACGTCTTCGCTTTGGCGGCGGTATCGATTTTCGGGTCGTTGAGCAATGCGCGCATCTTCGGCGCTTCGCTCACCGCCCGCAACAACGCCACCGCCGACTGCCACTGCGGCAATTTTTTCTCTTCAGCCGCCAGCGCAAACACCGCTTCGGCGTAGGGTCGGGCAACGGTCAATCGTTCAGCCATGGCAGCGCCTTACAGTTCCTGTTTCAACGCCGACAACAGCTCGGCATGCGCCTTCGCGTCAACTTCGCGTTGCAGAATTTTGGTCGCTCCGGCCACCGCCAGATCCGCCACCTGGTTGCGCAGCACTTCGCGCGCCCGCGAAACTTCCTGCTCGACCTCAGCCCGCGCCGCCACCATGATGCGCTCGGCTTCATCGCGCGATTGGGCTTTGGCCTGATCCAGCATTTCCGTCTTCAGCCGGTCGCCCTGCGCGATGATTTCGGCAGCCTTTTCCTTGGCTTCACGCAACAAGTCGGCTGCCCGCTTGGCGGCCAGTTCCAGATCGAGCTTGCCGCGATCCGCTGCCGCCAAACCGTCGGCAATCCGCTGCTTGCGCGCTTCCAGCGCACGGATGACCGGCGGCCAGATGAACCTCATGCAGAACCAGACGAGCATGGCAAACATGATCGTCTGGCCGAGTAGGGTTGCATTGATATTCATGCAAAAACCTTTTTAACTCGTTGAAAACGATGGTGCGTCGGGAAAATTACCCCGCCACCCCGAACAGGACGAACATGGCGATACCGACGGAAATCATCGGCACCGCGTCAACCAGGCCCATCACGATGAAGAACTGGATACGCAGCATCGGGATCAGCTCCGGCTGGCGCGCCGCGCCTTCCAGAAAACGGCCGCCAAGAACGCCGACGCCAACGGCTGCGCCCAAAGCACCCAGACCCAGCATCAGCGCGCCGGCTATATAGAGCAGAGAGGTTGCGAGTTCCATTTTTTGAGTCTCCTGTTAAAAATCTAAAAAAGTTTCGAGGTCAGTGTTCTTTCTGATGCGCCATGTCCAGATAAACAACGGTCAGCGTCATGAAGATAAACGCTTGCAGCGTGATGATCAGAATGTGGAAAATAGCCCAAGGCAGGGACAGCGTCCACTGTATGTAAAACGGCAACAACGCGATCAAAATGAAGATCATCTCGCCGGCGTACATGTTACCGAACAGACGCAACGCCAGCGAAACGGGCTTGGCGATCAGATTGACGAGCTCCAAAATGAGGTTTACCGGAATCAGAACGATGAGCGCCAGTATGCGCAGCAGATTGCCGGGGCTCAGAGAAAACTTCACCGGCAAACAGAAGCTGGCGAACGGGTGCAGCGCCAATTCACCGATAAACCCGCCGATGCCCTTGACCTTCATGCTGTAGAAAAGCACCAAGATGAAAACACCGATCGCCATGCCAATGGTCGCGTTCGGGTCGGTGGTCGGCACCAGTTTGAAATGACTGATGCCCATGAGTTGCGCGGCATACGGGATGTAGTCGATCGGCACCAGATCCATCAGGTTCATCAGGAAAATCCAGACGAAAATCGTCAGTGCCAGCGGTGCCACCATGTCGTTGCGGCCGGTGAAAGATCCGCGCACGCTGTTGTCGATGAACTCGATCATCACTTCGACAAAATTTTGCGCGCCGCCCGGAACGCCCGCAGTGGCTTTTTTCGCAACGCGGGAGAACAGGAAGAGAAACAGCAGCCCCATCACCAGCGAGACGCCGAGCGTGTCAACGTTGATCGCCCAGAACCCCATCTCTTTGGCCTCTTGCGCGCTGTGGGCGCAATGAAAACCGCCTTCGCCCCACCCGCAGGTCAGATTCTGCAAGTGATGACTGATGTACTCTGCCGAAGTCAATGCTTCCGTCGTCATTTTACGTTCTCAACTCTCATCCAGACCGGGGCTGCCAGCCAGGCTGCCTGCCCCCCAAGGAATCCGGCCAGCATCCAAAGCGGGTCGAGCGCCAGCAATGTGAAGCCGACAGCCAGCATTGCCGCCACCCACACAAACCGCTCAAAGGCCGTGCGATATGCCTGCCGCAGATGCCACTCCGCGCCCGCGCATTTGTTACGGCTTCCTCGCTGGAGCCGCCAAGCAAGGAACAAGGCGCTCACCAGAACGATGCTGCCGCCAAAAACAAACGACTTTGCCGCCAAATAGGAAACGGCGGAGTAAGCGACGATTGCGCCTGTCACCGTTATCGCGCCCAGCAAGCCGACCAGTCGGCGGTATTCAGGGCGCACGGCGCTCTCCCAAGTTAACCTTGAACACTTCGACGCGCCACGCCCGGAACCCGCCGCGATCCCGGCTCAAATGAATGAGCGGATGTTGGGTACGGGAGGAATGGATCTGTTCGCTGTGGGCAGCCATGGCGCGTAGGTATGTGGTTCCTGGTTCCGTTCTGTCTCTCGGTCTTGCTTTCTGTCGGAGCCGCAAAAACGCCTTTTTTGCTTGCCCGACCCTAGCCCGCCCGCCATTTCCGACAAGCGTACTCAAATAATCCGGGGATTGTAAGGACTTTTATAACGTCCCGCAACCGGTTTGGTCGCGTTACGATGAAGAAAACGGTGTTCTGCCAAGCGCAATGTTTTTGGCATGGCCTCTTTCTTAAGTGCACATATTGAAATACCTGCGTTACCACCCCGGACTCCCCGCCCGCAGAACGGTGCGTCTGCCTTTCGTGGCATGCAAAGCAATGACCCTCGCGCGTCTCCTTGCAACACCAATCCTAGGCGACGCTTGTTCAATAACACGTTATGCGCTTCGGGGGGCTGTGCGCCGTTGGCATAAGCCGTCACAAGGAGACAAAGGCGCGGCGCGCCGCCGCCTCCCTTGCCGACCTCGGTCACTTTTTTATCAGGCTTATTTGAACGACATCACGTATTCGATCAACGTTTTGATGTCCTCATCGGGCACGCTCGAATTCGGCGGCATCGGCGCCGGACCCCAGACATTCCTGCTTCCTTTCTTGACCCGTTCCGCCATCCGCTCCGGCGCGGCAGCATCTTTGGCGTATTTTTTTGCTACCTCCTTGAAAGAAGGCCCCATTCCTGCCTTGTTCTCCTTATGACAAGAGACGCATCTGTATTTCTGGGTCAGGGCTTCACCGCTTTCCGCTTGAGCGATACCGCCCGCGAAAAAGGCGGCGAAAGGGAGAAGTAATAACATTTTTTTCATGAGTCCTCCTTGGGAAAAGATGAGAGAAACGCTTGCCCTCATGGCAAAGGGTTCCTCTTGGGTGTTGCAAGGCGCGGGAAAAGACTGTCGCGCCATGCTTACCGCTCGTCAAGTGTAGCCCGAAACCGCTGCGCAAAGAACATATTTCAGGGACTCAACCCGTCGCACTACGGATGCGCCAACTGTTGCGCCAGCGGTACCAGCCGTTGATACGCCTCTTCCGGCACCGGCGTCTGCCAGTGCCCTGACAGCTTGGCGGCGCCGATCACGCCGCCCACCACCACGACCAGCAACAATGTCAACATCGCGCCCGACAACGTCCGCCGACGCCAGCGACGGGCGATGCCGCTGGCGTCCCCGTTGGCCACTTTTTCTCCGGATGGCCGCAGCGAAAACTGCAGCGCGTCTCGCGCCGGACACACCGCCACGCACGACTGGCAGCCCGTGCATTCGGCGGAGCGGATCTGCTTTTTCCGATCGACCGGCAATTGCGCGGGGCAAGCTTTCGCGCATTTGGCGCAATCAATACACGCTTCGGCGTCGCGCCGGATTTTGAATGGCGACAGCAGCGACAACAACCCCAGCAACGCGCCATACGGGCACAGATAACGACACCACAGGTTTTGGATGAACACGCTGCCGATCGTCAACACGATGATCGTGATCAACGCCGTACCGCCGATGTATCGGAAGAAATTCAGCATCTTCACATCGGCAATCAGTCCGTACGGTGAATACATGAACGCCTCGATCGCTGCCGCCGACATCGTCATCGTCACATACAAAAAGACCGCCATCAACAGGTATTTGAGCGAACGCAGCGGCAGATCAAGCCAGCGCGGCGGCAGAAAATTACGCCCGAAAAACCGCTTGCCCAGTTGCCACAACATCTCCGACAAGGTGCCAACCGGACACAGCCACGAACAAAACGTTTTTTTGAACAGCACGCTGACCAACAAGAACGCCGCCAGCAAAAACATCGCCGCCGGATGAATCGCCGGAACCTCTAAGGTCGTCAACGCGTACTTGAGATTCATCAGCCCGGCGATCGGCAACCAGCCTTCGACACCGGGCGGTCGCGCCACCGTGAGCGCGAAATTGCCATATTCGCCGCCGGTTTCGTAATAACGTACCCAGAGATAAAACTGCACGCACAAAAAAACGTTCAGCAACACGAACACTAGTTGCGTTGCGTACCGCCAGGTCTTGACGTTGCGCCGGTCGCGCCAAGCCATACGTCCCGCCACCATTCCCGGTCGCCGGATCAGTGTTTTCTTGGCGCGTCTTGCCGCCGCTTGCGCGTCATCGTCGCCGTTATCGCTGGGGGCGGAGATTCCTTGGCCGACTTCGTGTTGGTTTTCGGCGTCGTGCTGCGTTTTTGTCATTCTTGCTCTCTGGCGGTTCGGCCCCTCAATGCCGAGGGCGCTTACCGGCAGCAACATAGCACAGAACGGAAAAGGATACTTATTTATATATCTTTATTTACGCTTTGACTTGCCGGAGCAAACGGGCGCCGAAAATCACGAGCACAAATAACCGAGCAGAGCTCAAATCCCTCAAGGGTTTTGATCTCCTTGTTTTCCTGTGCTCTTTGCGGTGAAACGTTTTTCGGCGCTCAATGGTTGCAGATGTGCCCCTCGTCGGTCGTGAAGCCATCGCCGCGCTCCACGAACTTGCCGCGCGCCTCGAGAAAATCGATCAGCTCGGCGGCGGTCATGTTGTCGCACGAACAGGTGTGGAAACGCGCACCCGTTCCGAATTTCTGATGAATCGCCACCACCAGACTCTCGTGCGTCCAGGTTTTGCCCGACGCGATCATCATTTGCATCACTTCGTGGCCGTGCACCGATTCCGTATTTTTCATTTCGCTCATGTTTTTTCCTGACAAGCTCTTTCGTTACCGCAGTTTTTCCAGAATCCCGTCCAGCGTATCGAGGTTCGAATAATGGATGATCAGCTTACCGGAACCTTTCTTGCCGGTTTCGATGCGGACTTCCGCGCCGAGCTGTTCCGACAATTCGGTTTCAAGCCGGGCGGTGTCGGCGTCCTGCGCCGCCGCTTTTTTCTTGACCGGCGGGTGCTGGATCGTATGCACCAGCCGCTCGGCCTCGCGCACACTCATTCCTTTTTCGACGATGCGCGACGCCGCGATCACCTGCTGCCCGTTCGGCAACCCCAGCAGCGCCCGCGCGTGCCCCATTTCCAGCGCGCCATCGTTCAGGTATGTCTGCACCGGCTCGGACAATTGCAGCAGCCGCAACAAGTTGGTGACGGCGCTGCGCGACCGGCCGACGGCTTTGGCAGCATCTTCATGGGTCAATGAAAACTCTTGGATCAGGCGCTGCAATCCTTGCGCCTCTTCGAGCGGATTCAGGTTTTCGCGCTGAATGTTTTCGATCAGCGCCCAGGCCAGCGCGGTCTGATCGGGAATCGTTTTGACCAGCACCGGCACCTCTTTCAGTCCGGCGCGTTGCGCGGCGCGCCAGCGCCGTTCGCCGGCAATGATTTCATAGCGGCTGTCGCTGACGGCGCGCACCAATATCGGCTGCATCAACCCCTGCTCACGAACCGATTGCGCCAACTCTTCGAGCGACGCCTCGTCCATCCGTGTGCGCGGCTGGTATTTGCCCGGCTGCAATCGCGTGATGGCTACCGTCTGCAACTCTGACGCGGTCACGTTTTCGCTTTCGTCTACCGGTGACAGCAACGCATCGAGGCCGCGGCCGAGTCCTTTGGGTCGTATCATTTTTCCTGTTCCTTCTTGCCATCGTTGACGGCGTTATCTCGCCGCGCCGACGCGCTCCGTTTGTTCTGTCGCCGAGCGGTTCGCCGCCGCCGCTTCGATCCGCCGCAGCAGTTCCCCGGCCAGCGTCAGATACGCCTGCGCGCCTTTCGACGCCGGATCGAGCTTGATCGCCGGCACCCCGTGCGATGGCGCTTCCGCCAGCCGCACGTTGCGCGGCACAATCGTCCGGTACAGTTTGTCGCCGAAATGCCGCGTCAGCTCGGCGGCAACATTCTGCGATAACGTATTGCGCGGGTCGTACATGGTGCGCAGCAATCCCTCGATTTCCAGCTTCGGGTTGAGATGGGCGCGCACTTTTTTCAGCGTCTGAATGAGATCGGACAAGCCCTCCAGCGCGTAGTACTCGCACTGCATCGGGATCAGCACCGAGTCGGCGGCGCACAACCCGTTCAGCGTCAGCAGCGACAACGACGGCGGACAATCGAGCAACACAAAATCGTATTCTTCGGCAACCTCCGAAATCGCCGCTTTCATTTGCGACAGCGCTTCGGTCAGCGCCCCCTTCAGCCGCGTTTCGCGGTCGGGCAAGTCCACCAGTTCAACCTCGGCACCGGCCAGTTCGCGGTTGGCGGGGACGACATCGAAGCCACCGGTCGGCGAAACCGCTCTGACATCGACGATGCGTTTTTCGCCGAGCAGCACCTGATACACCGTCTCCGTCAACTGCCGCTTGTCGAGTCCGGCGCCGGTCGTGGCGTTGCCCTGCGGGTCGAGATCGATCAGCAGCACCCGTTGTTTCATCGCGTGCAGACTGGCCGCGAGATTCACCGCCGTCGTGGTTTTACCGACGCCGCCTTTCTGGTTGGCGATTGCGATGATGCGGGGAAACTCATAAGCCATGCGCGAACTCCAGCAAAATCAAATGACGCCGGGCATCGAGGCCGGGCACGGCCAGCGCCTCGACCGCGCGGACGACGATGTCTGCGGGCAACGCCGCGATCTCCGTTTCCGGCACCGCTCCTTTCATCGCCGCCCAGACACCGTGCGGCGCCAACAGATGACGACTGCCCGCCACAAACGCGGCGAGATCGGAAAAAGCGCGAGAAACGGCCAGATCATAACGCATCGGCGGAACCAGCGCTTCTTCTTGCAATGATTCGACCCGCGCCGTCAATGCCTGCGCGTTGGGCACCCGCAACTCGGCAATCGCCTGCATGACAAATGTTGTTTTTTTCTGCACCGCATCGACCATCGTCACCCGCCAGCCCGGTCGCGCCAGCGCCAGCAACAGCCCGGGAATGCCACCGCCGGAACCGACATCAAGCAACCGCGGCGTCGGCTGGTTTGCCAACATCGGCGCCAGCACCCGGTCGAGCGCCGGAACAATCGCCAGCGCGTCGAGCACATGGTGCGTCAACATCTGCTCGGGGTCGCGGATCGCGGTCAGGTTGTAGGTACGGTTCCATTTTTGCAGCAGCGCGAGGTACGCGAGCAGCTTTTCGGCGATTCCCTCCGGCAACGCCACCCCCAGCGCGTCGAGGGAAGCCTCTAACGAAGGGGGCGAAGAAGAAAATGTGGCGGACATCACGCTTTCTTTCACCGGGGGTCAGCTGTTTGATCGATTTGTTGTTCCCACGGGTTGATGACCGTGATGCCCGCCATCGCAAAATCGGCGACGTTGCGAGTGACAACCGCCATGCCATGCACAAGCGCCGTGGCGGCGATATACGCATCTCGCTCAGAGCGCGGGTTGGGAACGTGGAGTCTGGCGCACCGCATGGCGATGGTTGAATCAACGACCAGGATTCGCTCAGAAAACTCGGGAAGAACGCGTGTGCTCATCCATGTCCGCAGTAATAATCCCTGCCTGGCGTCACGCTTCTCCACGCGAAGAATGCCCAGCTCAAGCTCCATAATGGTCACGGCGGAAAGATAAAAGCTCTCGGCATCCTTGCCCAACAGCCAGGCGAGCACATTGGCATCCGCCCTGCCATCTCCGGCCTTGCGTAGCTCGGAAACAACGTTTGTATCGAGCAAAAACATCATTCAAAATCAGCCGGTCGGGGAAGTTCTTGCGAGTATGGGATTTCAAGCTCGACGTCGGCGATACCCGGCATCGCTAACGCTTCTACGAGGTTCCGCTTTTTGCCAACAAGTCGTTGATATTCCTTGATGCTCAACAGCACATGCGCCGGTTTACCCCGGTCCGTAACGAACACCGGCCCGTTGTTCGCAGCTTTCTTGGCCTTGGTCACATCCTGATTGAGCTCTCGACTGGATAGGGTGGTGATCGTCATGATGGTGCGCTCCTGTGTCTGCGGTAGTTATGTTACTACATTTACAAAAAGGGAGCAACTTGGGCTCCCTTCCGCCCCAACGACGCGGAGCGCAGTCCCTCTTTCGCTACTCTTCCTTTGTTCGTCTGCCGCCGTACCTGCCCTTGTATCTTGGCGGCTTGTGAAACAGTGCGTGATACTCTTTACGCGGAAGAACGGTCAGCGACAACGGCCCCCGGTAAAGCGTCATTACCTTTTCGGCTCCAAGGCCGCTGAAAACCCGATTGTCAGGACGCGTATGAACAGAAAACGTCAACCCCTCGTCTGTTATGGTCGTCCAACGCTGCTCCTTGTCGCTTTCTTCGCTTATCGAGAAAACAATGCGCTCTTCTTTTCCCAGCCACAGCGACAAACGGCTTGAGATCGGCAGGAGCAGAAACGCCACTGCGGCACCAAAAAGAAGGGCCGGAACAAGCATAATGGCTCTTTTTCTGATGCTTCGCAGGTACCGATAAACCACCGCCGCTGCACCCAACCCTGATAGCCAATAAAGAGGCGTTTTGATTGAATCGCCCAATAACAACGGCTGACCAATAACCAACATCGCATAGGCGATTAGCGCCATGCCTAACGCCGTATAAGTAACGTACTTCACCTCCTTACCCAGATTGACCGTCATCGCCAATGTTGGAATTTTTTCTTTTTCTGCTTCGCTAAGGGTTTCAATAGAACCGACAAACCGCCTGACAGCGTCTTCCAATGATAAAGAGTGTCCAACGCCAACATGCCACAATGCACTACCCCTAGTCTTTATGAAGCCCCCGAAAACTTGGCGGCTTCCAACAGTTAAAAAATAATGTTTGCCAGAGCTGTGTATAAAAACAAACTTCCGGTACTCGGTTTTCCCCCCTCTGTGTTTCCACGTCACGGTTGTGGCGCGGACTTGTGAAAAATCGCCCCACTCACAATAGGACGGGATACGGTTGAACCAGAATCCCGCGCAAGTCATCCCTTTGCGGTCGAGGGTGATGCTGAGCTGTCGTCTGTAAAAGGAATAGCTCCACAATAACAGCGCCGAAACAAAGAAAATAAAAAGAATAAAATAGACATCCCCGTTTGCTTTAAAACCAAAGTGGCGGATGACCGCCAGAACGATCAACACAAGTAACAAAAAGATCGCGCCGATAATAAATCCTCTTTTTGTCTCTCTTCGATCATAGATAAAACGGTATTCAGAACGCGTGCCCTGCTCGTTATCGTCGAACGAAGGCCGCATTTCCCAAGGGTTATTCATATCCTCTCACCCCCGCAACCGCTTCAAGTGCACCAGCAACAACGAAATGGCTGCCGGCGTCACCCCGGAAATGCGCGACGCCTGGCCGACGGTTTCCGGTTTGTGGGCATTGAGTTTCTGGCAGACTTCGCTCGACAGCCCCCGCACATCGCGGTAGTCAAGATCGGCGGGAAGGCGGGCGTCTTCCTGCGCTTTGGCACGGCGGATTTCATCCTGCTGCCGCGCGATATACCCCTCGTACTTGAGGCTGATTTCGACCTGCTCGGCAACTTCGGTGGCGATCGGCTCCGCTTTTACCTGTTCGCTACCGGCTTGTTCGTCATCCTCCTTTTCGTCACGAGCTTTTTTGTCGCCCGCCTGCTTGCCGCCCGCTTGCTCGTCACCCGCCGGTAACGCGGCCAACCATGCTGTGAGCGCCGCGTGGGTCACACCCGGTCGCCGCAACAGGTCAGCGAGCGCATACTCTTTTTCCAACGCCTGTCCAAAGAGATTTTCCGTATTGAGACGGGCTGAGGTCTTGGGGTTGACCCAGGTCGATTTGAGACGTTCCAGCTCCGCCGCCACCGCGTCGCGCTTGCGGCTGAATGCCTCCCAGCGCGCGTCACCGACGACGCCGAGCCTCCGCCCTTGTTCGGTCAGCCGCATATCGGCATTGTCTTCACGCAGTTGCAGTCGGTATTCGGCGCGCGAGGTGAACATCCGGTACGGTTCGGTGACGCCGCGGGTGATCAGATCATCAACCATAACGCCCAAGTAACCCTCGTCGCGCGACGGGCACCAGCTTTCTTCGCCGCGCACTTTGCGAACGGCGTTGATTCCCGCCAGAAGCCCCAACGCTGCCGCTTCCTCGTAGCCGGTCGTTCCATTGATCTGTCCGGCCAGGAAAAGCCCCGGCAGCGTTTTGAGTTCCAGCGAGCTTTTCAACGCCTGCGGATCGACGTAGTCGTATTCGATGGCGTAGCCGGGCCGCAGGATATGAGCGTGTTCGCATCCCCTGATGGAGCGCACCAGCGCCAGTTGAATGTCGAACGGCAACGAGGTCGAGATACCGTTCGGATAAATCTCGTGTGTGTGCAGCCCCTCCGGCTCAAGAAAAATCTGGTGCGCCTCCCGATGGGAAAACCGCACGACTTTATCCTCGATCGACGGGCAATAGCGCGGCCCGGTGCTGGTAATCACGCCCGAATAAAGCGGCGAGCGGTCGAGACCGCCGCGAATGATCTCATGGGTTCGCGCGTTGGTGTAGGTAATCCAGCACGGCCGTTGCGGGGGGTGCATTTTCCGATTTCCAAGAAACGAAAAAACCGGCGGCGGCGTGTCGCCCGGTTGTTCTTTAAGGATCGAAAAATCGATCGTCCGGGCGTCGAGCCTCGCCGGTGTTCCGGTTTTGAGCCGTCCTATCGGCAACGCCAACGCCCGCAATTGTTCAGCCAGCCGCTTGGACGCGGGATCTCCGGCTCGGCCTGCTTCGTAGTGAGAAAGGCCAACATGCGCCAGCCCGGCAAGAAAAGTGCCTGTCGTCAGTATTACCGCGTCTGCTTCAAAAACTACACCGACTTGCGTTACTACACCACCTACTTCACCGTTTTTGACGATCAAATCGTCCACTTCTTGCGCGAAAAGCAATAAATTCGGCTGGTTTTCCAGCTTGTCACGAATAGCGACGCGGTACAGGACGCGATCTATTTGCGCCCGGGTCGCGCGAACCGCCGGCCCTTTACTGGCGTTCAACAACCGAAACTGGATTCCCGCTTCGTCCGTTGCCAACGCCATCGCACCATCGAGCGCATCAACCTCCTTAACCAAATGCCCTTTACCAATACCGCCAATCGACGGATTGCATGACAATTGCCCCAACGTTTCAAGGTTATGCGTCAGTAAAAGCGTTTTTACACCCATCCGTGCCGCTGCCATTGCCGCTTCTGTGCCGGCGTGTCCGCCGCCAACCACAATAACGTCAAAACGCTCTGGATACTTCATCTTTAACCTGTTGTTTCACGTGAAACATCTTTTTATCTTTACTTATTCTACACGGTATAAATTGGCTTTTTTAGAGGTGAATTACCCAACCACCTTCTTTGTTTCACGTGAAACTTTTATAATTAAAATTTATATATTAAATAATAATAATATATTAAATTAATAATAAACTCTTTCAAAAAAACCCTTTTACCCCTTTATAAAACAATCGCAGGAAAGATCACCAGATTATTGTGATGTGACATCTGTTTTAATCCGTTTTAACGTCTCTTAAATACACTCAAAAGCCTAGTGAGCAATGAAGTATAATCTGTGGATGATGTTCTTTTTTTTAAAGAACGAGAAAACATCCTGAAACTGTTCACACGGAGTTTCCTTTTTATACATAAAACTCCGATCGTTTAATGTTTTGTTTTTTAAGACGATAAGAAACTTATCCCTTTAAAAAACCGCCTTTATTATCTATTACTATTTTTATCAATGAAACTAGATAAGATTGCAAGAGACGAAATTCTGAAACCGTTGTCGTCGGTTTCGGGAATTGTCGAGCGTAAACATACGTTACCTATCCTGTCCAATGTTTTGCTTGAGCAGAAAGAGCAACGCCTGTGGATGACGGCCATGGATATGGAGTTGCAGATATCGGCGTATTGCGAAGTGACAGAGACGTCAAATCAGGCGATTACGGTATCGGCACGCAAACTACAGGATCTTCTACGGGCTTTACCCGATGGTGTTGATGTTTCGTTGGAGACCCAAGGCAGCAAAATGCTTGTCAAGGCAGGGCGTTCACGCTTTCACTTGCAAACACTGCCTGCTGCCGACTATCCGAGGCTGACACTCGGTGAAGCACAACAAACCAGCATTACCTTACCGCAAAAAGTATTGAAATCTTTGCTGCGCCAAGTTGAATTCGCGATGGCGCAACAAGATATTCGGTATTACCTGAACGGAATGCTGTGGGTGATCGATCAAAGCGCTGTTCAACTGGTGGCGACGGATGGGCACCGTTTGGCTTGGGCCAGTCTGCCGGTTACCGGTGTTTTCACGCGCCAAGAAGTGATTTTGCCGCGTAAAACGGTGATGGAACTGGGTAAATTGCTTGCCGACGATGAATCGCCGGTGACGCTGGATATTTTATTCAATCAAGTTCGTTTTCATTTCGGTTCGATAGAGATTATCTCAAAAGTGATTGACGGTAAGTTCCCGGATTACAACCGGGTGATTCCGGTAGGCTATACGCGGCACGTTGAAGTTTCCCGAGCGATCTTTCTGTCGGCGTTGCAGCGCGCGGCCATTTTATCGAACGAGAAAGTGCGCGGCGTACACCTCAACCTGGTGAAAAACGAGATCAGGATCATCTGCAGTAATAACGAACAAGAAGAAGCGGAAGAGCAACTTGAAGTCCAGTACGATGGAGAAGAACTGAGTATTGGTTTCAATATCACATACATGCTCGACATGCTGCAACGGCTGACTAGCGAGAAAGTGATGTTATCGTTCGGTAGCGCCAACGACAGTGCCTTGCTGACCGTTCCCGGACAGCACGATTACAAGTATGTCGTGATGCCGATGCGCATTTAAACGGTAAAATGGTTGAAGTTAAAAAGCCGGCTGGTTTTTATGGCAGGCACAGAGTTTTGATGAAGTTTTTTGAAAGAAGCAATACAAGATGAATGTTCCGCCCAGACCGGTAAAAGACTACGATTCAAGCAGTATTCGGGTATTGAAAGGATTGGAAGCCGTTCGCAAACGGCCGGGAATGTACATCGGCGACACCTCCGACGGCACCGGGTTGCATCATATGGTGTTCGAAGTGCTCGACAATGCGATTGACGAGGCGCTGGCCGGGCATTGTGACGATATCAAAGTCATCATTCACAGCGACAATTCGGTTTCGGTGGTCGACAACGGCCGCGGGATTCCAACCGACATCAAAGAAGACGACGAAAGAAAGCGCTCGGCAGCAGAAATCGTGATGACCGAACTGCACGCCGGCGGAAAATTCGATCAGAACAGCTATAAGGTTTCCGGCGGTCTGCACGGGGTCGGCGTCTCGGTGGTCAACGCGCTGTCCGACTGGCTGCGGTTGCGCATCTGGCGCGGCGGTAACGCGCATCAAATCGAGTTCAGGCGCGGGGTGGCGGTAGCGCCGCTGACGGTAACCGGGAAAACGGAAAAGCGTGGCACCGAAGTGCATTTCATGGCTTCACCGGAAACGTTCAGCAACATCGAATACCATTACGAAATTCTGGCGAAGCGGTTGCGCGAACTTTCCTTTCTGAACAACGGCGTCAAAATCGAGTTGGTCGATGAGCGCGAGGGCAAGCGCGAAAACTTTGCGTTCTCCGGCGGGGTGCAGGGTTTCGTCAAGTACATCAATCGCGCCAAAACGGTGTTGCATCCGCATACGTTTTTTGCGACCGGAGAGAAAGACGGGATGACGGTCGAAGTGGCGATGCAATGGAACGACTCTTACGGTGAGAGCGTTTTGTGTTTCACCAACAACATTCCGCAGCGGGACGGCGGCACGCATCTGACCGGGCTGCGGCAAGCGATGACGCGGACGCTGAACAATTACATCGAAAAAGAAGAGATTTCCAAAAAAGCGAAAGTGGAAACGACCGGTGACGATATGCGCGAGGGGCTGACCTGTGTGCTGTCGATCAAGGTGCCGGAGCCGAAGTTTTCTTCGCAGACCAAAGACAAACTGGTATCGTCGGAAGTGCAGCCGGTGGTGCAGGAAATCATTTCCGACAAGCTGGCGGACTTTTTGCTTGAATATCCGAGCGACGCCAAGACGATCTGCACCAAAATCGTCGAAGCGGCGCGGGCGCGAGAGGCCGCTCGCAAGGCGCGCGAACTGACGCGGCGCAAAGGCGTACTCGACAACATGGGCCTTCCGGGAAAACTTGCCGATTGTCAGGAGCGCAATCCGGCAATGTGCGAACTGTATCTCGTCGAAGGCGATTCGGCCGGCGGCTCGGCCAAGCAGGGACGCGACCGGAAATTTCAGGCCATTCTGCCGCTGCGCGGAAAGATTTTGAACGTCGAACGCGCCCGCTTCGACAAAATCATCAGCACCCAGGAAATCGTTACGTTGATCACGGCGCTGGGCACCGGCTTCGGCAAGGACGAATACAATCCGGAAAAGCTGCGCTATCACCGGATCATCATCATGACCGACGCCGACGTTGACGGTTCGCACATCCGGACGTTGCTGCTGACGTTTTTCTATCGGCAAATGCCGGAACTGGTCGAGCGCGGTCACATCTACATCGCGCAGCCGCCGTTGTTCAAAGTCAAACAAGGACGCGAGGAAAAGTATCTT
This sequence comes from Burkholderiales bacterium, assembly GCA_031260355.1. GTDB lineage: Bacteria > Pseudomonadota > Gammaproteobacteria > Burkholderiales > Casimicrobiaceae > UBA931. Next base: position 8,479 of record JAIRJZ010000050.1, on the reverse strand, counting down.
AAAGACGAGCACGAACTCAAGCAACACCTGCTGAAAATCGCATTGAAGAACACCGCGTTTTTCCCAGCCCGAAACCACCCCGCCCTTAGCGAAGACGCGCTGACCAGTCTGGCGCGCGATTATCTGGTGGCGGAAGCGGTGATCGAGCGCTCATCGCGGCTGGTTGACGGCGCGGTGCTGCGGGCGATGCTCGAAGGGGTGCTCGTTGATCTCAGCGACGAAGAAAAGGCAAAAGCCAGCGCCCAAAGACTGCGCGATAAAATCGCCGATGACACGATCACCATCGAAGCGCGGCATGAACCCGGCAACGGCGCCTGGCGCCTGGCGATCGAGCGGACGCACCACGGCGCGCTGAACGCCACCGTCTTGACCCGGGAGTTTCTGGAGCGCGCCGACAGCGCGATGATTGCCAAGGTTTCGAAAACGCTGGAAGGGTTGATCGGCGAAGGCGCTGGCGTCAAACGCGGCGACAAGCAGAAAACCATCCGCTCGTTCGGCGAAGCGATGACCTGGCTGCTCGAAGAAGCGCGGGCGTCGGCCGGTATCCAGCGCTATAAAGGTCTTGGCGAAATGAATCCCGAGCAACTGTGGGAGACGACGATGGACCCCAAAGTTCGCCGCTTGCTGCGCGTTCAAATCGAAGACGCGGTCGGCGCCGACGAAGTGTTTGCCACGCTGATGGGCGAGAGCGTCGAACCGCGGCGGGCGTTCATCGAATTTAACGCACTGGGTGTGCGCAACCTCGATGTTTGAAGAGGCGATAACGGGCGACGAACCGCTCGGAGTGAAAACGAGAAAGAAGCGGTGCGGGAGCCGGTCAGGAATACACCAGCGAGAGACGGTAACCGCTGGCGGCCACCTCGGAACGCAACAACAAACGTAGAACGAGATCGCGGGCGGCAGGAGCGCCGGTACTGGCGTCAGCGGCGCGATCCAGATACGCCTCCGGGGCAAAAAAGCGGCGCACCAACAATTTGCCCTGTTCGTCGGTCAGCTCGAGAGACAGGCTTGGGTAGGCAACGGGCCGATCGCTGCGGTTGCGCAGGGTGACGGTCAGCAATAGCTGTTGCGCATCGACCGCGTCGGATTGCATATCGGTGGCCTCGATCACCAGTGCGCCCAGGTTTTGCAGCGGCTTGATTTCGCAGCCGAGCCAGTGACACCCTTGCGACAACGCCGGAGTCAGTTTCGGATACGCGTTTGCCAACTCGTCGTGCAGAAAAAACGTGGCTTGTGCCGCCAGCAGCAGCAGCAGGCCGGGCAGTGAAACCAGATAGAACAACGGGCGGCACCAAGGCGGCAGACGCAGTCGCTGCCAGACGGTCGGTTTTTTGGCAGGGTCGAGCACCAGCGACAGCGGCGAAGGCTTGAGGCGCTTTTTTTGCTGCCGCGCCCCCTCGTCCGCCCTCTCGCCGTTGACCGCTTCGGAAAAATCTTTTTCCAGCAAAGAGAGCGCGCTTTTTTCGTGCGCGAGCGGGCGCAAAGAAGAATCGACGGCTTCAATCTCCGGCGCCGGAGGGGCTATCGTCTGTTGTACGCTCGCGGCGGGTAGTTCGGACTTGGGGGGGATGACGGTAAAGTCGCTGTCCGGCGCTGAAACGGAGTCGCGCAGCGTCATGGTTTCGCGTTGCATGGGAGCCATGCCGGGCCCGGGAACGCGCTCTCCTTTGAAATCCACCAACATCGCAAACGCGTTGAACACCGCCCGACAATGACCGCACCGCGCCTGCCCTTCACGCAACGCCAATTGCGGCGACGTGATCCGGAACGTCGTTCGGCACTGCGGGCAGCGGGTAAAGTGAATGGCCATGGGCGCGTCAGGAAGCAAGGGGGACGGCAACCTAAAGGAATAGAGCATTATATTTCATGTTTTCGCCAAGGCAATGAAACGCAGGGAATTTGTCTTCGTCTCTCTCGCGGAAAGCCGAAAGGAAAGGAGAGGCAAAAAAGTAAATTAAATTCACAATTTGCCGGGCGCGCGCCAGACGAACGAACCGCGCTTAAGGAACCCCTGAAAAACCCTTCCTGTCATCCTGCGCGTAGCGAAGCGAAGCCGCAGAATCCAGACGCCGCGTGGATCCTGCGACTTCGCGCAGGATGACAAGCGGGGGGGTAGCAGGGTTGTTCAGAGCGTCCTTAACGCTTCACCGACCTCGAGCCATTCCGTTTCCAGTGCCGCCGTTATCTTTGCAATTTCCCTTTGTCGCGCCAGCGCGGCAGGCAGCCGCGCCTTGGCGTCGTCGAGATAGGCGTCCGGCGACGCCAGCCAGTGCTCCAGCACGGCGCGCTCGGAAGAGAGCGTTTCCAGCGTTTTTTCGATGTCGTTCTGCCGTTTGACGAACGGCGCACGCCGCTGCCGCGCCTCGGCGTCAAGGCGTTTCTGGGTTTTGCGGTCGGGGCCGGGTTGACCGACGGCGGGGTCAGCGGTTTCATCGCTGCCGGCTTCGTCGCGTACATGATCGAGCACGAACCGGCGGTAATCGTCGAGGTCGCCGTCGAACGGCGCGATAGCGCCCTGGTGAACGAGCCAGAAGTCATCGACGGTCGCCGACAACAGATAGCGGTCATGGGCGACGACGATCAGGGCGCCGTTGTACGCTTGCAGCGCTTCGGTCAGCGCTTCGCGCATCTCGATGTCGAGGTGGTTGGTCGGTTCGTCGAGGATCAGCAGTTGCGGACGGGCGTAAACGATTAACGCCAGCGCCAGCCGCGCCCGCTCGCCGCCGGAAAACGAGGCGATGGTCTGCGTCGCCTGTTCGCCGTGAAAGGCAAAGCCGCCCAGAAAATCGCGCAGGGATTGTTCGCGCGCGTCGGGGTCGAGGCGTTGCAGGTGCAGTAGCGCCGACGCTTTCGGATCGAGCGTGTCGAGCTGGTGTTGCGCGAAATAACCGATGCGCAAGTCGCGGGCGCTGTGCCGGGTGCCGCGCAGAAGAGGCAGATGGCCGGTCAGCGATTTGATCAGCGTCGATTTGCCGGCACCGTTGGGGCCGAGAAGCCCCAGGCGGACGTCAGAAAGAATCGCACATTCGACGCTCGGCAGTACCGGCGCGTCGGCGCGGTAGCCGAGGTCGGCGCGTTCGAGCCGCAACAGTTGGCGGGCGTGCGAATCACTGGGCGAAAAACTGAACGAAAACGGGCTGTCAACGTGCGCTGCCGAGACGCGCGTGAGCTTTTCCAGTTGCCGCAGTCGGCTTTGCGCCTGTTTCGCTTTGGTGGCTTTGGCGCGAAAGCGGTCGATGAAACCTTGGAGATGCGCGATGGTGCGCTGCTGTTTTTCAAACGTCGCCTGCTGGTTGGCGAGCGCGGCGGCGCGTTCCAGCTCGAATTGCGCGTAATTGCCGCTGTAGGTTTTCAGGGAGCACTGGTCGAAGTGGATAATGGTATCGACGACGCTGTCGAGGAAATCGCGGTCGTGGGTGATCAGCAGCAAGGTTCCGCGATAACGGCGCAACCAGTCTTCAAGCCACAGCACGGCGTCGAGATCGAGATGGTTGGTCGGTTCGTCGAGCAGCAGAATGTCGCTGCGGCACATCAGCGCCTGCGCCAAATTCAGCCGCATCCGCCAACCGCCGGAAAAGGTGTTGACCGGCGCGTGGTGCTGCGCGTGAACAAACCCCAGCCCGGCCAGCAGCTCACCGGCGCGGGCGCGGGCACGATAACCGTCGATCACTTCAAAACGATGGTGCCATTCGGCGAGGGCGTGACCATCATCATGGTCGCCGTGCACAACGTTCTGCAAGCGGGTGATTGCGGCTTCGACAACGCGAAGCTCTCGGTCGCCGTCGAGCACGAAGTCGAGCGCCGACGCGGCGACGTTCGGGGTTTCCTGCGCGACATGCGCGATCACCGCCTGTTTCGGCAGCGACACGTCGCCGCGCTCCGGCAGCAACACGCCGCGCAGCAGCGCGAACAAACTCGTTTTCCCGCAACCGTTGGCGCCGATGATGCCGACCTTGTGGCGGTCGTGAATCATCAGGCTGACATCGTCGAGCAAGACCTGTGCGCCGCGCGCCAGCGTCAACCGGTTCAGGCGGATCATGGCGGCGGCGCGCCGAGGGGAGGCGGAGGGACGAGCACGAAGTCGTAATCGACGACCAACGGCGCGTGGTCGGAAAAGCGCTGCGCCTTGTAAATCGACGCCGCCTGTGCCCGCGCCGCGATACCCGGCGTGGCGAACTGGTAGTCGAGCCGCCATCCGACGTTTTTCGCCCAAGCCTGCCCGCGGTTCGACCACCAGGTGTATTGCTCGGGGCGCGGATCGAGGGCGCGGAACACATCGACAAGGCCGGTTTCCGCGAACATCTGGTCGAGCCAGGCCCGCTCCTCGGGCAGAAAGCCGGAGTTTTTCTGGTTCGACTTCCAGTTTTTGAGGTCGATTTCTTTGTGCGCGATGTTGACGTCGCCGCACACGATCAATTCGCGCCCGTCTTTCGCCAATTCGGCGATAAGTGAACGCAAGTGCGGCAAAAACAAGTCGAGAAAGCGGTATTTGGCTTGCTGCCTTTCCTCCCCGCTGGAACCGGACGGAAAGTAAACGCTGACGACGGTCAGCCCGGCGAAATCGGCTTGCAGGCAACGCCCTTCGGCGTCAAATTCAGGATTGCCGAAACCTTCGCGCGGCGTGAACGGCGCGGCGGCGAGCAGTCCGACGCCGCTGTAGCCTTTTTTTTGCGCCGGAAAAAAGGCGGCATGTGCTCCGTCGCCTTGCGCCAGCGCCGCCGGAATGTCGCCGAGATCCGCCTTCAATTCCTGAAAGCACAAAACATCCCAAGGGGAGACTTGAGCAAGCCAGGCAGACAGACCTTTGCGTTCGGCAGAGCGGATGCCGTTTAGATTGAGCGTGATGATGCGCATAGCGGGAATCGTTTGACAGGCGACAGGATACAGGAAAGCGACGGCGGCATTTTGTCGGGTGGCACAGAAAGTGCACAGAAGTCATTTGGTCGGTTTTTTTATGCCCTGTTTCGATGGGGACGGTTGTTTGTATGCCGTAGAATCATGAAAGTTGCCGGTCTGCGACACGCAAGCCGTGCCAGACGATGTAAACAAAAGATGTTTTGCCGGAACCGGGATGATGGAATTGATAGCAAAACGGATGACAGGGGTGTTCTTTCTGGTGCTGTTGCTTCTGGCCGGCACCGCTGTTGCCGCGCCCCCGTCCGGAGGGAAAACGTACAAATGGGTCGATGACAAGGGCGTCATCCATTACAGCGACAAAGCGCCGCTGGAAGCGGTCAACCGCGAGCAGACCATCCTCGACAATCAGGCGCGGACGGTGCGGAGAATCGACGCGGCGCCGCCCGAGAGCCAGCGCCGGCTCAGCGAAGAAGGCGCCGAGAAACAGCGCCTCGAACAAGTGCAGAAAGACATCGCCGCGCGCAAAGACCGCGCGTTGCTGCTGTCGTATTTCAAAGAAGAGGATCTCGATTTTGCGCGTGACCGCACACTCTCTCTGCTGGCCGCGCAGGTCGAGGCGACGAACGCGGTGTTGTCCCAGCTACAAACCCGGCACAAGAATTTGCTGGAAAGACGGGAAACCGGTGGCGTCTTGCCGGAAGGCGAACTGGAAAAACTGGAATCCGACATTGTTGCGCGCAGCGCCGCTATCGACCGCGACCTCCGCGAAAAAGAAAGCATTTACGCCAGGTACGAGCGCGACAAACAGCGCTGGCGTGAATTGAAAGAAGCCGAAAAAGCCCGGCTCGAAGCGGAGCAACAGGCGAACAAAAAATAGGGGCGAAAAATTCGCCCTTGCCCCCGCCTCGCTCCTCGCAACGACGCCAAACGCTGAAAACACCGTAGAGCAAGTTAAGTTTGTAAGCCCCTTTCAAAAAGGGGCCTGTCATTCTGCGCGGAGCGAAGAGGCGTCGCAGAGGAGTAGGTTGGGTTGAGCTTGCGAAACCCAACGGTTGAGAGCGGGGGTAAGAAGGTAGTGTTGGGATTCGCTGCGCTCGTCCCAACCTACAGCCCTCAAGAGCCTGCCCGCGCGAAGGCGGGGGTTGGGAATGAGTCGTCATTCCGGCGGAAGCTGGAATCCAGCCTTGCTCACGAAAGAAAGACCGTGCTGGGGCGAAAAAGTTTTCGCCCCTACATTGTTTTCGCCTTCGCCCGCGTGCGGGGGAAGGGGCAAGATGGCCTCACCCCTGCGCGACTGGTGCAAGAGGGGCAAGAGTTGCCGCGCTGCCGCGGTCGGGCTTTTCTCCTGGCGTACAATGCCTTTTTCCGGCAAACAACCATGCACCTTCATATTCTCGGTATCTGCGGCACCTTCATGGGCGGCGTTGCGGCGCTGGCGCAGCAGATGGGACACACCGTCACCGGCTGCGACGCGCAAACATACCCGCCGATGTCAACGCAACTCGAGGCGCTCGGGATCGCGTTGACCGCCGGTTATGAGCCAGAACAACTCGACACCGTTGCCCGCGATGCCGATATTTTCGTCATCGGCAACGCGCTGTCGCGCGGCAATCCGCTCGTCGAGGCGATTCTCGAACGCAACCTGCCCTACACCTCGGGTCCGCAATGGCTGGCCGAGCATGTGTTGCGTGCCGCGACGCCGCAGGGGCCGCGCCATGTGCTGGCCGTGGCCGGGACGCATGGCAAAACGACAACCGCAGCGATGCTTGCCTGGATTCTCGATTTTGTCGGCCATCGCCCCAGCTTTTTGATCGGTGGCGTCCCCGCCGGCTTTCAGGTGTCGGCACGGTTGACCGACAGCCCGTTTTTCGTGATCGAAGCCGACGAGTACGACACGGCGTTTTTCGACAAGCGTTCCAAATTCGTCCATTACCGACCGCGGACGGCGATTCTCAACAACCTCGAGTTCGATCACGCCGACATCTTCGCCGATCTTGCGGCGATTGAGACGCAATTTCATCACTTGGTGCGCGCTGTACCATCCGGTGGCCGGTTGATCGTCAATGCCGAAAGCGAGGCGTTGCAACGCGTGTTGGCGTGCGGCGTGTGGAGCGGCGTCGAACGCTTCGGCGGCAGCGACGTTACGCTACCGGCCGAATGGAGGCTCATCGACGACACGCGAATCATCACGCCGGAAAACGTACACAAGCCGTTGTCACTGCCGCAACCCGGTACGATGAACGCGATGAATGCGCTGGCGGCCATCGCTGCCGCCCGGCATGTCGGCGTCGAGGCCGATGACGCGCTCACCGCGCTGGCGCGTTTTCCCGGCGTCGCGCGGCGGCTGGAGCTGCGCGGGCAAGTTCGCGGTGTCGCCGTCCATGACGACTTTGCCCACCACCCGACGGCCATCGCCGCCACGATCGCGGCGTTGCGCAGCCGTATCGGCAACGCCCGTCTTCTCGCCGTGCTCGAACCGCGCTCGAACACGATGAAGCTCGGCACGATGAAAGCGGCGCTGCCCGGCAGTCTGCGCGATGCCGACGCCGTTTATTGCTACGGGGCGAACCTCGGCTGGGACGCCGCCGCCGCGCTGGTGCCGCTGGGCGGAAAAGCGCGAACCTTCGACACGCTTCCGGCGCTGCTCGATACGCTTGCCGCCGACACGCGGGCGGGCGACCATGTGCTTATCATGAGCAACGGCGGTTTCGGCGGCATCCATCAAAAACTGCTCGACGCCCTGTCCTCGCTTGACGCCGTGATGGGCGAGCCCCCGGAAGCCCCTGTCTCTTTTTGACGCCCTGCTCCCCGGCGGAATCGTGACGACGGCTTCTCCGGGTGTCGTAAAAAGACGAATCGGGTAGAATCAAGTCTTCTCATTCAAGGGAACTTTCCCCGGCACCCGGGAAGCGCGATGGCGGCGCCTATGGGGGCACGGAGCGCTGTCGTCATGGTTTCTTTGCCGGATTTTTCCTCGGATTTTTCTTTTGGCCGCTGGAGCGCTTGGGCGCCGGCCATGGACGACGCTGAAGGGTGGCGAAGCTGGGCGCGCGAGGAAACGCCGCTTATCGCCGGCGAAGAAGCGGCGCCGGCGAAGGCGATCCCGCCACTGTTGCGCCGCCGGGCGCATCCGCTGGGGCGCGCGGCGCTGGAAGTCTTGTCGGCGCCGGCGCTGGCGTATGCCGATCAGCCCATCGTTTTTTGTAGCCGGCTCGGCGAAGTCAGCCGTTCGCTGGCGATTCAGCAGGCGCTGGCGGAAGAGGGTCAGGCGTCGCCGCAGGAATTCAGCATGGCGGTACACAATGCGACCGCGGGGCTTTTTCTGATTGCGCGGCAAAGCCGGGCACCGGTCAGCGCGCTGGCGTCGGAAAACCGGCTGTTGTTGTCCGGCTTGATGGAGGCGCTGATCCAACTCGCTGACGGCGCATCTTCCGTGATTCTGGTGTTTTGCGATACGCCGCTGCCGGCGTTGTTCCGCGCCTTCATCGACAACGAGCCGACCTGCTTTGCCTTTGCGCTCGAAGTGACGGCGGGCAAGGATTACCGGCTCGTTTACGGTGCTGCGGGGGGGGGGGGGGGGGGGGGGGGGGGGGGGGGGGGGGGGGGGCGGGGGGGGGGGGGG
>JAIRJZ010000030.1 GCA_031260355.1 Burkholderiales bacterium | reverse complement strand
AATTCCCGGATCGTCAATATCACGACGTACCGCAACATGAGTTCGGATATTGCCGACCTGGAAGTCATCTACAAGCCGAACACCGAATTGGCGATTGCGAACTACATCGCGCGCGAGATGGTCAAGCGCAATGCGGTGAATATGGATTTCGTCAACAAGCACTGTATCTTTGCCACCGGTCCGGTTGACATCGGTTTCGGCATGCGGCCGACCGACAAGTTTGCTTTCCCGGCGGAAAAAGACACCCTGGCGCAGCAACTGAACTATACGATTGATAAGTACGAAGCCATTGCCCAGCGTCGCCCGGAGATGGCCGGCAAGTCGATCGAGCAGAAGGACGCGGGAAGAGCCGATGCGCACTGGCATATCACCTTTGACGAGTACAAGAGAGGGCTGGAGCCGTACACACTCGACTTTGTTGCGGAATTGGCGAAAGGCGATCCGGACGAATCGTTGGATGCGTTCAAGAAAAAACTGCAGCAGCTTGCCGACTACTACATCGCCGACAAGTCGAAGAAGATCATCTCGTTGTGGTGCATGGGCGCCAACCAGCACGTCCGCGGCGTTTGGCTTAACCAACAGATTTACGCACTGCACCTGCTGCTCGGCAAGCACGGGACGCCGGGTAATGGTGCCTTCTCGTTGACGGGACAGCCGACTGCTTGCGGAACGGCGCGCGAAGTGGGTACGTTCTGCCACCGCTTGCCGTCGGACATGCTGGTTGCCAATCCGGCGCACCGTGAAAAGACGGAAAAGATATGGAAGTTGCCGGCAAAAACGCTGAACCCGAGGGTGGGGACGGCATTGATGATTGCATTGCGTGGTCTGGAAGACGGTTCAGTCAATTTCGTGTGGACGCAGACCGTCAACCTGTGGCAGTCGGTGCCGAATACCAACCACTGGCTGACGGCGGCGCGCAAGCCGGAGAACTTCGTCGTGGTAGCGGATTCCTATCCGACACTGTCCGGCAAGGTTGCTGACGTCATTCTGCCGGCGGCGATGATCTTGGAAAAATGGGGGATGTTCGGTAACGCCGAACGCCGGATGCAGTGCTGGCGCCAGATGGTAAAAGCGCCGGGACAGGCTCGCCCCGATGCTTGGATGATGCTTGAATTCTCGAAACGCTTTACGCTCAAAGAAGTTTGGGGCGAACTGCCGTTGCCGGGACTTAAGGTAGAAGGCTTCCCGGAAAACAAGTTGCCGAGCGTTCTCGAAGAAGCCAAGGCAATGGGGTATAACGAGAACATGACGTTGTACGAAGTGCTGTTTGCGAATGCGGATAACAAGAAATTCAAATGGCCTGATCCTGTCGCCAAAGGCGCAGAGAACGCTGTCGTCGATCTGCTGGGAGACGGCTGGTTCGTTGAGAAAGCGCTGTTTGAAGAGTACCGTCCGTTTACCTTCGGTGGACACGACTTGGCATCGTTTGATGAATACTATGCCGATAACGTCCGCGGTTTGCGTTGGCCGATCGTTAATGGTAAAGAAACCAAGTGGCGTTTCTCGGAAGGCAACGATCCTTATGTGAAACCGGGCGAAGGGTATAACTTCCATGGGAAGCTGCTTAAAGCCATCCCGAGCGGTGACCTTGATGGCGTCAAAGACACCACGCCGAAACCGCTGGCGGGCAAAGCAAAAATCTTCTTCCGTCCCTATGCGGGCTATCCCGAGAAGTTGGACAAGAACTACGATCTGCAACTGTGTACCGGTCGTATTCTTGAACACTGGCATACCGGCTCGATGACCCGTCGTGTTCCGGAACTGCACCGTACGGCGCCGACGACGATGCTTGATATGCACCCGGCGGATGCCGAGGCGCGTGGTTTGAAGCATCAGGATCTTGCTTGGGTGGAAACCCGGCGCGGCAAGATCAAGATGATCATCAACACGCGTGGTCGTAACAAGATGACCAAGGGGACGATCTGGGCTGCGTTCTTCGATGAAGCCGTTCAGGTGAACCAACTGACGCTTGATGCGGCCGACCCGTTATCGCTTGAGCCGGATTACAAGAAGGCTGCGGCGAAAGTGTATAAGGCCTGATCCAGGAAAACTCCGGCATGCATGTGAAGCAAAGCATGCATGCCGGGGGTTTTCGTGGCTGACGGTATTGGGTTTGGTGTAAGTACAGCCCTGTTTTTCCTGGTAACAGGGGGAGCTTGATGAGCGCAACTGATCGACGACAGTTTTTGATTCGCACCGCCCAGATGGCCGGCGTCGCTGCTTGCGCCGGTGTTGTCTGGTCGCCGCTGGTGCGCAGTCAGGCGCAAGCCGCCGCTCATGCGCTGCGCCCTCCCGGCGCTTTGCCGGAAGAAGATTTCATGGCACTGTGTCTGAAATGCGGGCAATGCGTAAGAGCCTGTCCTTTCAAGACGCTGAAACTGGCCACCGTTGCTGATGTGGCTCCTGTAGGGACGCCTTATTTCATCGCACGAAATATTCCCTGCGAGATGTGCGTCGATGTTCCTTGCGTACCGGTTTGCCCATCGGGGGCGCTGGACAGGGATCTTACCGATATCACCAAGGCGCGTATGGGGTTGGCGGTGATCGATCGGGAGATTTGTTTATCGTTGCGGGGGTTGCGTTGCGAAGTGTGCTACCGGGTATGCCCGGTGCGCGGCAAGGCGATCACCTTGAATATCACGCATAATCAGGATACCAACCGGCACGCCCGTTTTGAGCCGGTCATTAACAGTGAGTACTGCACGGGATGCGGCATATGCGAGAAAGCCTGTCCGACCGAAGAGTCGTCGATTCGTGTACTACGACACTCATTTGTCCAGGGCAAGCTGGGCGAGCATTACAGCCCGTCTCTGGGTGATGACTTCAAGACACAGGATGTTCGCCATGGTACCGATATCGCCAAGGAGTTGAATCCCGGCGACAAGAAGCAGGCAGCGCCCGGCGTGGGTTACTTTAACCAGCCCGGAGGTCGCGAGGGCATCATTCCTGGAGGTGGTCAGCCATGACCGAAAAACAGGAAGAAGGCATGGTTTCCTCGCGAAAGCGCGAGCCGGTTCGCCATTTCCAGATGCCCGACACGCTTGTCGGCAAGTTGCGCGTGTGGCGCTTTCTGATTGCGCGCCGTGTTGTCCAGGTGGGCACACTGATTTTGTTTATCGGGACATTTTGTTGGGGCTGGAAGCTGTTCAACCAGCCGGTGCTGACCGGCAATATGTCGTCCTCCCGTTTGCTTGACGTCATCCCGCTGTCCGATCCTTTTGCCGTATTGCAGGTGATCGCCAGTCTTCACTGGCCGCATATGGACGCGCTGATCGGGGCGGCGATTGTTCTGGTGATTTATCTGCTACTGGGCGGACGGGTGTTCTGCGCTTGGACATGTCCGGTCAATATGGTGACGGATCTTGCCAACTGGTTGCGTGAAAAATGGGGTGTGCGCAGTTTGTTTGTCGTGCCATCGAAGACGCGTTATTGGGCGTTGCTGTTGGCACTGGTCTTGTCATTCATTTTGGGCGTTGCCGCCTTTGAATGGATCAGCCCAATCGCGATCATGCATCGTGAACTGATCTACGGCATCGGCCTTGGCTTTATCGCTGTGCTTGGCATCTTTATTTTTGATCTTCTGATTATGGCGCGCGGTTGGTGTGGACATCTCTGTCCGCTTGGCGCGTTTTGGTCAATCACGGGTCGCGCGGCGCAAGTCCGTGTGGCTTTTGATGATGCAAGCTGCACACGATGCGGTGACTGTGTCAAGGAGTGTCCGGAGCCGTCAGTGCTCAGTTTCAAAGAAATATCACAGTACGGTATGGTGCGTTCCGGAGAATGTACCAACTGTGGAAAATGTATTGTTGTTTGCCCCGAAAGCAGCCTTTCATTTAATCTTCGTGCCTGTATTTGCAAGTCGTCATCGCAATCAGCGCACGGTTCAACATCCTAAACCGAGAGAGGAAAAACTATGAAACGTTTGGCTTTGATTGCAGCATCCAGTTTGGTGATTGGTTTGTTCGCCTGTGCAACGCAGTCGATTCCTGACACTCAAATTGGTTTAGCGAAAGGCAGCGCGTTCGACACGCTGACGCCGAAGGCGTATGCGCTCGACGGGTCTGGCGCGGGAGGCACGGCGGAAGCAGCGTATTTGAAGCCGCCGCTGGCGCCGCACGCGGTTGATGGGTATGTGCCGATCACGCTTGACAAGAACATGTGTCAGACGTGCCATGACAAGCCGGGGGCAGCGAAAAAGGCTGGCGACCCAACGGCGACGCCGCCATCGCACTATACCAAGGGCGCGGATGGCAAGCAGCGGTTGGCCGGTTCCCGTTACAACTGTGAGCTGTGCCATGCACCGGCGGCGAATGTGCCGGATCTGGTCAAGAACACCGGCCCGAAACCGAAACGCTGAAACCGTTTAAAATCAAGAGGATGTGTTGTTAACGCATCCTCTTTCTCAAAAGCTGGCCGCACTGTGGCTGGGCTGGAATCGAGTAGTTTCCTGTCCGGTCATTGTCCGGCCAGTTGTTTTAAGGCATTACCGGTGACCCGGACGATACGCCAGTCGTCCATCACGGTTGCCCCCATCGCTTTGTAGAACTCAATCGCCGGCGTGTTCCAGTCGAGAACTGCCCATTCAAAGCGACCATAGCCGCGTTCAAACGCGGTTTGAGCCAGCCGTACCAGCATCGCCTTACCAATCCCCAGTCCCCGGTACTGCGGATAGACGAACAAGTCTTCCAGCCAGAGACCGCGACGCGCCAGGAAGGTCGAAAAGTGATAGCAGTAAAGGGCGTAACCGGCGGCTTTACCGCCGACGCGGGCGATCAATGCTTCGGCTTCACGTTCCGGCCCGAAAAGGGCGCGCTGAAAATCGGCTTCGGTACTGACGCACTGGTCTTGCAGTTTTTCGTACTCGGCCAGCGCGCGCAGCATGGCGACGAGTTCGGGAACGTCCTGCGACGTCGCCGGCATGATCATGAAGTCTGAGGAAGCGGTTTGTGCCATGACGAAATCCTTTCGTGCAGATGAAAATGATACCTGAGCAGGCTTCCCGAGGCGGAATACCGGCGTCGGCGGTAGAATATCGGACAATCACAACAGGAGGAGCGGCGCGTGCGTGTTTTTGGCTTTGCGGGATGGTCGGGAAGCGGCAAAACGACATTGATCGAGAAAATAGTTCCGTTTCTGACGGCACGCGGGTTGAAGGTATCGCTGATCAAGCACGCGCACCACGGTTTCGACCTTGACCAGCCTGGCAAGGACAGTTACCGTCACCGCGAAGCAGGTTGCGCCGAGGTATTGATTTTGGCGCAAGAGCGTTGGGCATTGATGCACGAGTCGCGCGGTGCGCCGGAGCTGACGCTCGAGGAGGCGCTGGCGCGGATGACGCCGTGCGATTTGGTGCTGATCGAGGGGTACAAGGCGTATTCAGTGCCGAAGCTCGAAGTCCACCGTGTCGCCGTCGGCAAGCCGTTGCTGTGTCCGGGCGATCCGAACATCGTCGGCATTGCGACGGATGTAGCGGTGTCGGCATTGCCTGATGGGTTACCTGAGGGGTTGCCGCGCTTCGATATCGAGGATGCCGCGTCAATCGCCCATTTTGTTTCGGTTCGCGCAGCCAATGTATCGAGAGGAGAGCATGAACGTTAAAGTGGTTTATCTGGCGCGCTTGCGGGAAGCGCTGGGATGCAGCGAAGAAATCCTGGCGCTGTCGTCGGTGGCGCCGACGCTTGCCGATGTGCTTGCGGCGTTGCGCGGGCGCGGCGAACCATGGTCGTACGAACTGGGCGAGGGACGGGCGGTGCGGGCGGCGATCAACCACGAAGTCGCCAGTGCCGATGCGGCCGTGTGCGCCGGTGACGAGATCGCTTTTTTTCCGCCGGTCACCGGCGGCTGAGGGATACGCCGTCAATGAAAACGGATAGGCGAATCAGCGTTCAGCGCGAGGATTTCGATGTGGCGGCGGAAGTCGCGGCGTTGCGCGAACGCGATTCGCGCGTCGGCGCGGTGGCCGTTTTCATCGGCACGGTTCGCGAGATGAATGATGGCGGCAGCGGACGGGCAAGTGAACTGACAAGTGAGTCGGAAAGCGGGTCGGCTTCGGTTCAGGCGATGACTCTGGAACACTATCCGGGAATGACGGAAAAAGCGCTGGAGGCTATCGTTGCCGAAGCGGCGCAGCGGTTTGATATTTTCGGCGCGACGGTGATTCACCGCATCGGCGAACTGAAGCCGATGGATCAAATCGTGTTGGTGGCGGTCAAAAGCGCGCACCGCGGCGACGCGTTCGATGCCTGCCGCTTCATCATGGACTACCTGAAAACGCAGGCGCCGTTCTGGAAAAAAGAAACCACAAAGGAAGGCGCGTATTGGGTCGATGCGAGAGAAAGCGACGATGCGGCAGCGGCGCGTTGGCAAAGTTCTCCTGACCGCTAAGGCGCAGCGACGATGCCGGTAATCCTCGGAGAATTCATTGCGGTCGGAACGGGCGCGGCCATCGGCGCCTGGATGCGCTGGGGGTTGAGTTGGTGGCTGAACGACTGGTATCCCAGGTTTCCGCTCGGTACGCTCGCCAGCAATCTGGTCGGCGGTTTCGCCGTCGGTGTGGCGCTGGCTTATTTCATTGCGCGAAGCGATCTTCCATCGCATTACCAGCTTTTCGTCATCACTGGCTTGCTGGGAGGTTTGACAACGTTTTCCACGTTTTCGTCGGAAGTGTCGATGTTGTTGCTGCGCGGTGATTACCTGATTGGACTGGCGCTGGCAACGGCGCATTTGCTGGGTTCCCTAGTGTTGACGATCATCGGTTTTGCGGCATACCGGGTGTTGGCTTCGTAGCGTTTTTTGAGAGATAACATGTCCCACGCCATCAAGATATACCAGACCGGCAGTCCCGAAACCATGTGCTTCGAGGAGGTCACTGTTGCCAGACCAGGGCCCGGCGAAGTCCGGATACGGCACACCGCGATCGGCGTCAATTTCATTGACGTTTATTTCCGCAACGGGCTTTATCCGCAACCGCTGCCCGGGTTGCTGGGCAAGGAGGCGGCGGGCGTCGTGGAAGCCGTCGGCAGCGGCGTGACCGATCTGAAGGTCGGCGATCGTGTTGCGTACTGCAACGGGCCGCTCGGCGCCTACAGCGAAGAGCGGGTGATCGCAGCGGAATTTGTGGTGCGTCTGCCGGAGGAGGTTGCCGATGCCGATGCGGCGGCGGCCATGCTGAAAGGTCTGACGGTGCAATACCTGTTCCGCCAGACTTACCGCTTGCGCGAAGGGGAAATGTTTCTCTTTCATGCCGCTGCCGGCGGCGTCGGACTGATCGCCTGTCAGTGGGCGAAAGCGATCGGCGCCCGGATGATCGGCACCGTCGGCAGCGACGACAAGGCAGCGCTGGCGAAAGCGTACGGTTGCGAACACGTGATCAATTACCGCAAGGAAAATTTCGTCAAGCGTGTCAAAGAACTGACCGACGGCAAGGGCGTTAATGTGGTTTACGATTCGGTCGGTCACGACACGTTTCCGGCGTCGCTCGATTGCCTGAAGCCGCGCGGGCTGTGGGTGAGTTTCGGCAACTCCTCCGGCCCGGTACCGCCGTTCGAGATCGGCATGCTGTCGCAAAAAGGCTCGCTTTTTGCGACGCGACCGACACTGTTTTCTTACGCCGACACGCGACCGGCGTTGCTGGCGATGAGCGAAGAGTTGTTCGCGTTGATGCGTGAGGACAAAATACGGACGGTACCGCGTCATCGTTTTGCGCTCAAGGATGCGGTCAGCGCACACCGTCTTTTGGAATCGCGCGGCACCAGCGGTGCTACCGTGTTGATTCCATGAGCGGCCAAATGGCCGAACGGTACTTGTCGCCTGTCGCCCTGGCGCGGGGCACCCTGCGTCTGCCCGGCTCCAAGAGCATTTCCAACCGTGCGTTGTTGTTGGCGGCGCTGGCCGAAGGCGAGACGCGGCTCGAAGCGTTGCTGGACGCCGACGATGTGCGCTATATGCGGGAAGCGCTGACGCAACTGGGCGTTCGTCTCGAAGCGCTGGGAGAGAACCATTGGCATGTGCACGGGTGCGGCGGCCGCTTTCCCGAACCGCGTGGCGACCTTTTCCTCGGCAACGCCGGAACGGCGGTGCGGCCGTTGACTGCGGTATTGTCGGTGTTGGGAGGAGAATACCGGATTCACGGTGTGGCGAGAATGCACGAGCGGCCGATCGGCGATCTCGTCGAAGCGTTGCAAGCGTTGCATTGCCGCATCGGGTATCAAGAAAAGGCGGGTTTCCCGCCGCTGCACATTGCGCCGCGCGATGCCGATGCGCCGTTCCCGGTAACGGTGGCGATTCGCGGCGATGTATCGAGTCAGTTTTTATCGGCGCTGCTGATGGCGCTGCCGTTGATTGACGGTGATGGCGTGACACACACCGAAGTGGTGCTGACGACACCATTGATTTCGCGACCCTACGTCAAGATCACCACGCATTTGATGGCGCGTTTCGGGGTCGATGTCGAAGCGCCGGATCCGCAGCGTTTTCGGGTGCCGCGCGGCGTGTGCTATCGCAGCCCCGGCACCTTGATGGTGGAAAGCGATGCGTCGTCGGCGTCGTATTTTCTGGCGGCGGGCGTTCTCGGCGGCGGGCCGGTGCGGGTGACCGGCGTCGGACGCCATTCGATTCAAGGCGATGTCGCGTTTGCCGAAGTATTGCAGACACAGGGCGCAAAAATCTTCTGTGGCGACGACTTCATCGAGGCGCAGCGCGGCGCGCCGTTCAAAGGCGGTGATATCGATTGTCTGGCGATTCCCGATGCGGCGATGACGCTGGCGGTCACCGCGCTGGCCGCGCAAGCGCCGACGACGCTGATTAACATAGGCAGTTGGCGTGTCAAGGAAACCGACCGCATTCACGCGATGGCGACCGAACTCGCCAAGCTCGGCGCCCGCGTCGAAAGCGGTGACGACTGGCTGCGGATTCATCCGACCGCAGCGTTACGCCATGCCGGGATCGACACTTACGACGACCACCGGATGGCGATGTGCTTTTCGCTCATTTCTTTGTTGGGAACGGCGGTTACGATCCGCGACCCGGGCTGCGTTGCCAAAACATTTCCCGGTTATTTCGAGGCGTTTGAAAAGCTTCTGGCGTGCGGTTAAGGCGCGCACAGAGGGGGCGATCTTGACGGTGAGTATGAGACCAACAAAAGCGCAGGTTTGAAAAATGGCTATTGTTTCAACACTCGTATAACTTATGGAGCGAAGACAGAACAACGCCACTCACAGTAAGGTTATACGGCTTAATTTGTTAATTCCATTCAGGTTTTCACGAGGGTGTACCTGACGGTTTGTTGATATATATCAAGAGGCTGACAAAAGAACTCGGGTTTAATTGTGAGCGAACTCGAAGGCCGTAGAGGTAAGTAGGGATATTCGTGCGCGGCCATCGAACTTTGTCTCACGACGCCACGTAAGGAAAACAAAATGACCGAAACCTACTACGATTTGTTGCGCCGTCAAGGTATCTCACGCCGTAGCTTTCTTCAATTCTGCAGTCTGACCGCCGCATCGCTCGGGTTATCGAAAGCCGGGGCGCAGGAAATCGTTCACGCGATGCAAACCAAACCGCGTTTGCCGGTCGTCTGGTTGCACGGGATGGAATGCACTTGCTGTACCGAGTCGTTCATTCGCTCGTCGCATCCGCTGGTCAGCGATGTGCTGTTGTCGATGATTTCGCTCGATTTCCAGCATACGACTATGGCGGCTGCTGGGCATCAAGCCGAAGAACGGCTTGAGGAAATCATCAAGAAACACAAAGGCGAATACATCCTGGCGATAGAGGGCAGTTCTTGTCTTGCCGATGGCGGCATTCATTGTATGTCCGGCGGCAAGCCGTTCAATGAGAAGCTTCGTCATGTGGCGAAGGACGCCAAATTTGTGATTTCATGGGGGTCGTGCGCTTCCTGGGGATGCGTTCAGGCTGCCAAGCCGAATCCGACGCAGGCGGTGCCGGTACACAAGGTGATTACCGACAAGCCGGTGATCAAGGTGCCGGGTTGTCCGCCGATTCCGGAAGTGATGACGGCGGTGGTGACGTATCTGTTGACCTACGGACGCGTACCGCCGCTCGATGCGCAGGGTCGGCCGAAGATGTTTTACAGCCAGCGCATCCACGACAAATGCTATCGTCGGCCGCATTTCGACGCCGGTCAGTTCGTCGAGAAATTCGACGACGAAGGCGCCAGAATGGGCTATTGCTTGTACAAGGTGGGTTGCAAGGGGCCGACCACGTACAATGCCTGCTCGACGATACGCTGGAACGATGGACTGTCGTTCCCGATCCAGTCCGGACACGGCTGTATCGGTTGCTCGGAAGACAATTTCTGGGATAAAGGGTCGTTCTACAAGCATCTGCCGACCATTTTACCGCCGGGCTGGGGTGGAATCGAAGCGACGGCCAACAAGGTCGGTCTTACGGCTGTTGCCGTCACTGGCGCCGCCGTGGCGGCGCATGCGGCGCTTTCCGCTATCCAACAAGTACGAAGCAAGTCCAGCAACGACAAGCTGGCGGTGAAGGAGTAAAACATGGCCTATCCATACCAAACACAAGGGTTTACGCTGGACAATAGCGGACAGCGCGTCGTCGTCGATCCGATCACCCGGATCGAAGGGCACTTGCGCATCGAGGTCAACGTCGATGCCAACAACGTGATTCGCAACGCCGTTTCCACAGGGACGATGTGGCGGGGGCTGGAAGTGATTCTGAAGGGGCGTGATCCGCGCGACGCTTGGGCGTTTGTCGAGCGGATCTGCGGCGTGTGTACCGGTACGCACGCGTTGGCGAGCGTTCGCGCGGTTGAAGACGCGCTGGGGATCGTCATCCCGAAGAACGCCAACACCATCCGTAACCTGATGCTGGCGACGCTGTACGCTCAGGACCATCTGGTGCACTTTTATCACTTGCACGCGCTCGACTGGGTCGATGTGGTATCGGCGCTGAAAGCCGACCCGAAGCGGACTTCCGAATTGCAGCAATCGATTTCGACTTGGTCGAAATCGTCGCCCGGCTATTTCCGCGAGGTGCAGACGCGTTTGCGGAATTTCGTCGAAAGCGGTCAACTCGGTATTTTCGGCAACGGCTACTGGGGGCATTCGGCATACAAACTGCCGCCGGAAGCCAACCTGATGGCGGTGACGCACTACTTGGAGGCGCTCGACTTCCAGACCCAGATCGTCAAGATTCACACCATTTTCGGTGGCAGGAATCCGCACCCGAACTGGCTGGTCGGCGGTGTGCCGTCGCCGATCAATATTGATGGCGCCGGTGCTGTCGGCGCCGTCAATGAGTTTTACCTCAACCTGGTCAAGGACATCTGCAATCAGACGATCGAATTCATCAACAAGGTCTATTTACCGGATCTGGTGGCGATTGCTGGCTTCTATAAAGGCTGGGGTTACGGCGGGGGTATTTCCAGCCAGAACCTGATGTCTTATGGCGAATTCCCGAAAGTTCCAGGGAGCTATACCAACGACAACCTGTTGGTACCGGCCGGCGTGATCGTGAATGGTGATCTGAACAACGTTCAGGACATCGATGTCAGAGACCCGGAGCAGGTTCAGGAGTTCGTCGATCACTCATGGTACAAATACGCCGACGAAAGCAAGGGGCTGCATCCGTTCGACGGCGTCACCGAGCCGAACTATGTGCTGGGTCCGAAGACCAAGGGCACACGGACGAACTACCAAGAGATCGACGAGAGCGCCAAATACACGTGGGTTAAGGCGCCGCGCTGGCGCGGTCATCCGATGGAAGTCGGTCCGCTGGCGCGCTACGTAGTCGGTTACGCGCGCGGGAACGCCGAAATCAAGGAACAGGTCGATGGTCTGCTCGGCAAACTGGGGCTGCCGATCACGGCACTTTTCTCGACGCTCGGCAGGACGGCGGCGCGCGGTCTGGAAGCGCAGTGGGCCGCGTACAAGATGAAGCACTTCTACGAAGAGCTCGTTGCCAACATCAAGGCTGGCGATACCACAACGGCCAACATGGATAAATGGGAACCGTCTTCGTGGCCGAAGGATTGCAAGGGTGTCGGAGTGACCGAAGCTTGTCGTGGTGCGCTGTCGCACTACATCAAGATCAAGGACACCCGAATCGACGCTTACCAAGCGGTGGTGCCGACGACTTGGAACGCCAGCCCGCGCGACGCGAAAGGACAGATTGGTCCGTATGAAGCGGCATTGCTCAATACGCCGATGGCCGATCCGCGCCAACCGCTGGAGATTTTGCGGACGATCCACAGCTTCGATCCTTGCTTGGCTTGTGCGACGCATGTGATGACCGAAGAGGGCGAGGAGTTGGTCAAGGTTCAGGTACGTTGAGGAGACGGTCATGAAGATCGAGAAATACTCAGGACGCGTCGTTGAAGGACCGACCGAGAACGTCTATGTTTACGAGGCGCCGGTGCGGTTGTGGCACTGGATCACCGTGCTGACGTTCATACCGCTGGTAGTGACGGGTTATCTGATTGCAGACCCGCCGCGGAGCATAGGGCCGGAAGAGGCCACGTTCGCTTATGGATTCGCCTGGATCCGGATCATCCATTTTTCCTGCGCGATGGTCTTTGCTGTGGCGTTCCTCATGCGGATTTACTGGGCGATTGTCGGTAACCACCATGCCCGCGCACTCTTCTTGCCGCCGCTCTGGAGTTTGGCATGGTGGAAGGGGTTGTTTAGCCAGGGAGCCTATTACCTCTTCCTCAAGAAAGAACCGGAATCCTGGATAGGACACAACCCGTTGGCGCAAATGGCGATGCTTGCGAATTTCGTGCTGGGAACGGTGGTCATCATCGTGACCGGCTTTGCGCTGTACGCCCAGCAATGGGCGTGGGGAGATAGCTGGATGTTCTGGTTCGGCTGGGTGCATGTCCTGCTCGGCGAACCGCAGGCCGTGCGTACCGTGCATCACCTGACAATGTACTATTTGCTGTTATTCGCCATCATCCACATCTACATGGTGTTCCGCGAAGACGTCATGGGCAAGGAGGCGGTACTCAGCACGATGGTCAACGGCATCCGGGCATTCAAGAGCAAGGAACATTGAGCCAGCTATGCCTTGTCTCAGCAAAAAAGCCGGCGTCAGCCGGCTTTTTTGTGCTGGCGATTTACTGCGGATGCGTTAAGATAGCAAAGTCCTTGGGTGGTTTTTTTTCATGATTCTCAAGTTACCGACTGCGTTGACCTGGTTGCGGATCGTCCTGATCCCGGTGCTGGTCGCGATTTATTACATGCCGGACACATGGCTGGTGCCGGAAGCGCGCAACTGGCTGGGAGCGACGGTCTTTGTGACGGCGGCGCTGACCGACTGGTTCGACGGCTATCTGGCGCGGGCGCTGGGGGCGACCAGTTCGTTCGGCGCCTTTCTCGATCCGGTGGCCGACAAACTGATTGTGGCGGCGGCGTTGATTCTGCTGGTGCAACTGGAGCGGGCGGAATCGTTTCTGGCCGTGATCATCATCGGCCGCGAGATTACGATATCGGCATTGCGCGAATGGATGGCGCAACTGGGGAAGGTCAAGAGCATGGCGGTGGCGATGCTCGGCAAGATCAAGACCGTGGCACAGATGGTGGCGATTACGGCGCTGCTACTGCACGAGCCGGTGATTCCATGTGCTTCGACGCCATTGGTCGGAACCGTAGCGCTGTGGATTGCCGTTGTTTTGACGCTGTGGTCGATGTTTCACTACCTGCGGCTTGCCGCGCCGTACCTCAGGAATAAGCCGCCGGCGTGATGGGAAACAACAGGAAAACAACAATTACCCTGCAGGTCGCACTTGCCCGCTACCGAGAAATCCGTTAAGGTGACAGCTATGCGTTGCTTTCATTTTTCCGCCGCTTTTCCGGCAACCGTTTCATCGCACGGCTTATTGAAGTCGTTAGCCTGTCGTTTGCTCGGCGGGCTGCTTCTGCTGCGCCTCGCGCGCGCCTGAATTCCTCCTCCCCCCGCTGGTTTTTATGTGTGCCTTTTCAAAAGAAAGGCGCGATGTTTTTGAATTCGTTCGATTGAGTGATCCCCATGAAAACACCTGTTGAAGCTTCCTCCAAATACAAGCCGTTTGCGCCGATTGCATTGAACGACCGCACTTGGCCCGATCAAACCATCACCCGCGCGCCGATCTGGTGCAGCGTCGATTTGCGTGACGGCAATCAGGCGCTGATCGAGCCGATGGACAGCGACCGCAAGATGCAGCTCTACCGTTTGCTGGTCAAAATGGGCTACAAGGAAATCGAGATCGGTTTTCCGTCAGCCTCGCAGACGGATTTTGATTTCACCCGCAAACTGATCGACGAAAAATACATTCCCGACGATGTGACGGTGCAAGTGTTGACCCAGTCGCGTGAATCGCTGATTCGCAAGACGTTCGAATCGTTGAAGGGAGTCAAACGCGCCATCGTGCATTTGTACAACTCGACCTCAACGGCGCAACGGCGCGTCGTGTTCCGGATGGATCGGCAAGGCGTACTCGATCTGGCGGTATCGGGGGCGCAAATGGTTCGCGACATCGCCCGCGAGTATCCCGAAACCGATTGGCAGTTTGAATATTCACCGGAAAGTTTTACGGCGACCGAACTGGATTTTGCCGCCGAAGTGTGTAACGCGGTGGCCGACGTCTGGCAGCCGACGCCGCAGAAGAAAATCATCATCAATTTACCGGCGACCGTGGAAGTGGCGACCCCCAACGTTTACGCCGACCAGATCGAGTGGATGGGGCGACACCTGACGCGCCGCGACAGCATCGTGCTGTCAGTGCATCCGCACAATGATCGCGGTTGCGCGGTGGCGGCGGCGGAATTGGCGCAACTGGCGGGCGCCGACCGTGTCGAAGGCTGCTTGTTCGGTAACGGTGAGCGAACCGGCAATGTGTGCCTGCTGACGCTGGGGTTGAATCTTTACACGCAGGGCGTCGATCCCGGCATCGATTTTTCCGATATCAATGAAATCGTTCGCGCGGTCGAGTATTGCAGCCAGCTTCCGGTACATCCGCGTCACCCTTACGGCGGCGATCTCGTCTTCACGGCATTTTCCGGTTCGCATCAGGACGCGATCAAGAAAGGGCTGACGCAACACAAAGCCGACTTGACGGCGGGTCGTGAGTTGTGGGACGTTCCGTATTTGCCGATCGACCCGTCCGATGTCGGCCGCACTTATGAGGCAGTGATCCGCGTCAACAGCCAGTCCGGCAAAGGCGGTATTGCCTACCTGCTCGAACGCGATCATGGCTTGACGTTGCCGCGCTTGCTGCAAGTCGAGTTCAGCCAGGTCATCCAAAACATTACCGACAAGACCGGCAAGGAATTGCCGTCGAAAGAGATTTTCCGGGTATTTGATGAGGAGTATCTCGATGTTGCAGCGCCGGCATTTATCTACGAGCGGTGCCGAACGACGCACGATGGCGACAGCGAGCGGGGCGAGCGCCTGGAAGGCAAGCTGAAATACCACGGCGTTTCTTGTGCGATTCACGGTGACGGCAACGGCCCGGTCGATGCTTTCGTGCAGGCGTTGCGCAACCGTTTCGGACTCGACATCCATGTGCTGAACTACCACGAGCATGCGACCGGTAGCGGCGAAGACGCCACGGCAGTTGCCTATGTGCAGTTGCGGATCGGTGACGACAGCACGCTCTATGGTGTGGCGCTCGACCCGAACATTGTGACGGCGACGCTGAAAGCGGTGATCAGCGGCGTCAACCGGGCGGTGAAGCGGGGCTGGTTGACGGTGACGGAGAAAGTCGCGGCAACGGATTGAGGCGGATGTTAGTGCAGTTTTGACTTAAGGACGCTCTGAACAACCCGGCTATTCCCCGCTTGTCATCCTGCGCGAAGTCGCAGGATCCACGCGGCATCTGGATTCTGCGACTTCGCTTCGCTACGCGCAGAATGACAAGAAGGGTTTTTCAGAGGCTCCTTAAGGGTATACCTTTTTGCAGGGATGCGTCGCGTTTTGCTTCCCTCTCCCCTTGAGGGAGAGGGAAGGAGTACGGCGCTTCTTGATCCAGCGAGCGAACGATGCCATGAACGACTCCTCGCCACGCAAAATCATCCATATCGACATGGATGCGTTTTACGCGGCGGTCGAGGAACGCGATTGTCCGGCGCTGCGAGGCAAACCGGTTGTCGTCGGCGGCACGCCGAACAGTCGCGGCGTGGTGGCGACCGCCAATTACGAGGCGCGACGTTACGGCATTCATTCAGCGATGCCGGCCAGTCAGGCGTACCGGTTGTGTCCGTTCGCCGAATTCATCAAACCGCGCTTTGACGTTTATCTGGCAGTATCGCAGGAGGTGATGGCGATTCTGCATCGCTACAGCGAAGACGTCGAACCGTTGTCGCTCGACGAGGCGTATCTCGATGTCAGCGAAGCGACGACGCATCAAGGATCGGCCACCCGCATCGCCCGGGCGATCAAGGCGGATATCGTGCGGGAGGTGCGGCTGACCGCGTCGGCAGGAGTGTCGTACAACAAATTCCTGGCCAAACTGGCGTCGGGAATGAACAAGCCGGACGGGTTGACCGTGGTGCGACCGCAAGAGGGCGCCGCGTTCGTCCGTCATTTACCGATCGGCGATTTCTTTGGTATCGGCAAGGCGACCGAAGCGAAGATGAAAAAGCTGGGCATCCATACCGGCGCCGATTTGCTGCGCTGGAGTCAGGATGCGCTGGTGGCTCATTTCGGCAAGGCAGGGTGCTGGTATGCGTCGCTGGCACGCGGTGAAGACCCACGGCCGGTACGGGCGCAGCGGGAACGCAAATCGCTGGGGAATGAAATCACTTTTGCACTCGACGTTACCGACGCCGGTTTGCTGCGCGAGGAGCTTTTCCGGCAACTGAGCGAATTGATGAGCAAACTCGAGCGGCGAGGATGGCAGGCGTACACCCTGACCGTCAAGGTAAAATACGCCGATTTCGAACAGGTGACGCGTTCGTGGACGCACCGTCAGCCGCTGGATACGGCCAGAGCGCAAGAGAGTATCGGCGAACTGATGGCGCGTACCGAAGCGGGTGTGCGTCCGGTGCGCCTGATCGGTGTCACCTTGAGTGGGCTGGCGACGGTAACGGCGCCGGCGCAAACGTCATGGCTATGAACAGGGAAATGAAAAGGGAGCAACGATGAACCATCGATGGAAGTGCCGGCTGGGAGCGGCGGTATTGGCAATGGGGTTGGGAACAATGGGGTTTGGGGTGATGAACGCATCGGCGACGGAGCCGGTTTTTCTGGTCGATGTGCGCACACCGAAGGAGTTTTCCGAAGGGCATCTGATCGGAGCGGCCAACATCGAGTACCAGGAAATCGTCGCGAAAATCGGCAGTGTGACTTCAGATAAAAATGTCCGGATCGAACTGTATTGTCGTAGCGGTCGCCGTTCGGGAATCGCGCAGGACATGCTCAAAGAAGCAGGCTATCGAAATGCGGTCAATATCGGCGGATTCGAAACCCTGCGGCAAACGCGACCAGCAAGGCGATAAGCTATGCGTTTGGCCTTTTAAAGGCAGCTTTTTTGTGCACTTTTTGGTCTAGTCGTTTCTGAAAACGAAAGAAAAGGATGCTGCAACCATCTTTTTACATTATGATAACAATTTAGCACCAACGCTGGCCTTTTCCCCGGGGAGCTATGAGCGAAGCGCGCTTGCCGATCCGTATTGCCTGTTCCGGACTGGGAGACCGGGACGTTTTCATCGTACGGTCATTATTGCGCATTCTTGACGGTCGTCGCGGTCAGCCTTGGGTGTTCCAGGAACAAGGGGCGGCCGATATCATCATCACGCCGTCTATTCACAAAGAATCCGATCAGGTGCGGCTGGATGTGCGGCGAACGCCTTCGTCCCGTTTTGTTCTGACCGTGCCCAATGGCGTGGAAATCGATCTGCCATCGGGGATGCAGGCCGTGCATTATCCGCTGCGAGCCTCCGAACTGCTCGATTGTTTCGATCGCCTGGAAAAGCATTGGCCGTTCGCGCCGCCTTCGGGAACGGCAAACGGCGCTGCCGGTCAGGCAACGACGCCGGCGACCGAAACGCGGCAGGCGCAGGTTGACCGACGTCCGCCGCCAATTCCGAAAGCACCGCCTCCTCCCGCACCAACGCCGTCAAACCTGAAGCCGTCCCAGATACCGACACAGCCGCAGGCGCCGCCGAACCTGAAGTCGGCTCCGATGTCGGCGGAGCCGCGTTTGTCGCAAACGCCGACGAATCTGCGGGCGTCTCAGATACTGGAAGACCCGCGCCTGTCGCAAGCGCCGTCGAACTTGCGAGCCTCCCAAACACCGCTGGACCCGCGCACATCGCAACTCCCGGAGGGGCGGGTTTTAACTGTCGGCATGACGCATGCGACAGGGAGGGGGGTGCTGGCGCATCCGGCGACGATCGGGGCGCTGATGCAGGCATTGCGGTCGTTGCGCAGCAGCCAGGAAGGTGAGCGTCTGCAGGGGCGGAGCATCGATATTTTTGATCAGTTGGGATGGATCGGACGCTTGTACAACGGTCGCAGCAAAGTCTATGCTTCGCGACGTTTCATGCTGGATCGCTCGACCGAGCCATTGGGGGGCAGGCAGTTCCAATGGAAATTCGCGTTGAGCGGATTGCCGCCGCTGGCCAAAAACGATGCCTTGATCGATGTGGATATGGATCTTTTTGCCTGGCAGTTGTCGGTTCGTTTTTGCTACGATTTCAGAGTTCTTGATCTACCGATCAATGCCATGCTGCATCTCAGGCGTTGGCCGGATTTCGGTGTTCAACCGGAATTTTCTTCCCGACCCGGCGTGATGCTGGCGACGGCGTTGTTGACACGACAAACGATGTCGCTGGCGATGCTGCATCGGGAATCGGAGACAAACGAGGCAGACTTGGCCTGTCTGCTGGGGGTAGGCTGGTTGTGCGGCTGGTTGCGTTCCGAACGGCAAGTACCAAAAACGTCTTCCCAGAAAGCTCCGGTAGAGAGGACGCGGTTCAGCGCTTTTGTACGCAACCTGCGCAAAGCGCTGGGTTTGTCTTCGCGGAGATAACGTGGTTCAGGAATACAAACTGCTGTTCGCCGGTGGCATGGGGGTGGGCAAGACAACGGCGATTTCTGCGGTGAGCGAAATCCCGCCGGTGTCCACCGATGTTGCCAACAGCGACCGGGAAGCGTTCGACAAAGAACTGACGACGGTAACGCTGGACTATGGCCGCATCACATTGCCCTCGGGAGACCGGCTGCGTTTGTACGGGATTCCCGGACAAAAACGTTTCAGCTTCATGTGGGCGATGCTCGAACACGGCGCGATGGGAATGGTGCTTCTGGCCGATGCGTCGCGTCCCGAACCGTTTGAGGAACTCGACGTTTTTCTCAAAGCGTTCCACAAATTGTTGCGGACGGGGCGGGCGGTGCTCGGCGTCGGGCGGTTGCCGAAGAAACGCGGGGTGCTTGACAAGTACGTCATGAAGTTGGCGCGGCGCAAGATCAAGATTCCGGTGTTTTCCGTCGATGTTCGCCGCAAGGAAGACGTGCTGATGTTGCTTGACGCGCTGTTCACACAGATCGAAGTGGTTGAAGACGATTACCGCGGCGGCGGCGCCTCCGAAGAAGTCGCTCAAAGCGCCGATGGTGCTTCTGTCGCTGCTGATGGCAAACCTTCCGAAGGAAGCGTTCCGAGCGCGGATCAAGTGTCACCCATTGCCGGCGGCAAATCTTCCGGAGAAGCCGTTCAGAGTGCCAATGAAACCGCTGTCTAAATTGCAGGCGGCAGCGCTGCAATGGAGATTGAACCGCTGCTGCGCGGAAGTTCCGGAAATCCAACTGATTTTGCTGGCGACGGTCGATGGCTTTCAACTGGTCGTTGCCGGCAGTCGGCGCGAGGATGCCGAATTGCCGGAGAAGTTTGCCGCCATTGCCAGTTCAATGACAGCGTTGGGAGAAGCCGCCGGTAAAGAACTGGGGTCGAGCCAACGCCTGGAAGCGGTGGCGCTAGACCTGATCGATCTGCTGGTGATTTTGCGGATGGTGGACGGCGGCGACCAGCAGTTTGTATTGGCGGCGGCGGCCGACAAAAAAATCGGACTGGAAGCGTTGCTGAAAATCGTTCACGACAACGCTTTTTGTCTCGAAGAAGCGCTGCGCTGAAAAAAAGGCGAAGCAAGGCCGATAAGCCGGGTTCTGTCGTCTTGCCGGAAACGTGTTTCCCGCGAGACGTAGCTGCCATTCCTCTAGGCGCGTCATTGCTGGCGCGCTCAAGCCGCCTACCCGCAGACTACGCGAGCCGCGTCATCGTCTGCCTATTTGGCGTTGCTCCGGGTGGAGGTTGCCGCGTTTCACCCGCCGTCGCATGGACGGCGACTCGTCTCTGTGGCCCTGTTCCTCGCTTTGGCTGCGGCGGTGCCGTCAGCGTATGGCGGCCGGGCATTACCCGGCACCCTGCTCTGTGGAGCCCGGACTTTCCTCTCCTTTCCTTGTCGGAAAGCAGCGGCAGCCTGGCCTGCTTCGCGCAGGTATTATAGCGAAACAAGCGCCATTCCATCGGGCGCCGGATGCAGAGATGAGATAATGACAACGCCGTTATTACCGCCTGAAACTGCCGGGGAGGCGGCTGCCCCAGCCACGCCGCCGTTTGATGCCAAGGCGGTCATTGCGGCGTTGCCGCAGGAACCCGGCGTCTATCGGATGCTGGATGCCCAGGAACACACGCTTTATGTCGGCAAGGCGCTCAGCCTCAAGAAGCGGGTGTCCAGCTATTTTCAGAAGAGCGGGCTGTCGCCGCGCATCGCCATCATGGTGTCGCAGGTGGTGCGGGTCGAGACGACGGTAACGCGCTCGGAAGCCGAAGCGCTGTTGCTGGAAAACAATCTGATCAAGGCGCTGGCGCCGCGCTACAACATTCTGTTCCGCGATGATAAAAGTTATCCGTATTTGTGCGTGAGCGGCGACGTCTTTCCGCAACTGCGTTTTCATCGCGGCGCGCTCAACAAAAAGCATCAGTATTTCGGCCCGTTCCCCAACTCCGGCGCGGTACGCGAAGGGGTGGCGATGTTGCAGAAGATTTTTCAACTGCGTACCTGCGAGAACAGTGTGTTCGCGCACCGGACGCGACCGTGCATGCTTTATCAGATCGAGCGCTGTACGGCGCCGTGTGTCGGCTATGTCCCCGAGGAAATTTACGCCGAAGATGTGCGCTCGGCGGTGCTGTTCCTGCAAGGCAAAGCTGACGATGTGCGTGAGCAACTGCATGCACAGATGGAGAGTGCGGCGGCGGCGCTCGAATTCGAGCGGGCGGCGGCGCTCCGCGACAAATGGCAGCGCCTGCAACAATTGCAATCAAAACAGTTTGTCGAGAGCGCGACGGCGCGTGACGCCGATGTGGTTGCCGTCGTTCACGACCGCGAGGTGACGGCGGTCAATGTGGTGATGGTGCGCGGTGGGCGGCATGTCGGCGACCGCACGTTTTTCCCGGCGCATGCCGGTGGCTGTACGTTGGGCGAAGTGACCGAGGCGTTTCTGACGCAGCACTATCTGGAAAGGCCAGTGCCATCGTTGCTGGTGCTGGACGATTTTGCGCCGAGCGAACCGTTGCTTGAGGCGCTGACCATGCAGGCCGACCGCAAGATCAACGTCACATCACGCCCCACCGGCGAACGCCGCGTCTGGTTGACGATGGCGGCGCGTAATGCCAAGCTCGCCATCGCGCAACAACTGGCGCAGAAGGCGACGCAGCAGGCGCGTCTGACGGCTTTGCAGGAAGCGCTCGGCTTGCCCGATCTGCAGCGGATCGAATGCTTCGATGTGTCGCACACGATGGGCGAGGCGACCGTGGCATCGTGCGTGGTGTTCGACAAAGGCGCGATGCAGAATAATGAATACCGCCGTTTCAACGTGACGCCGGCTGTCGGCGGCGATGACTATGCGGCGATGCAGGAAGCGCTGCGTCGCCGCGCTGCGCGCATCGTTACCGGCGAAGTGCCGACGCCGGATTTGTGGATGATCGACGGCGGCAAGGGACAGTTGCAGGTGGCGGTGCAGGTGCTCGAAGACGACGGACTCGACATCGAATTGATCGGACTGGCGAAAGGGCCGGAACGCAAAGTCGGCGCCGAAGACCTATGGCGGCGAGGCGAGGAGGAGCCGTTGCATTTACTGCCCGAACACGCGGGCTTTCAACTGCTGCATCAAATCCGTGACGAAGCGCACCGCTTCGCCATTCAGGGACACCGCGCCCGTCGCGGCAAAGCTAGGCTGGCGTCGAGCTTGCAAGAGATCGAGGGCATCGGCGACAAGCGCCGCCGCGCATTGCTTAATCACTTCGGTGGCCTGAAGGGAGTCCGCGCCGCCAGCGCCGATGATCTGGCGCGGGTTCCGGGTATTTCCGAGGCGTTGGCAACGCGTATTTATGCGGCGTTGCACGAGGGAGCGGTGGAGTAGCGAGGTTTTGCTTGGAGCGGTTTTGATTCAAATGAATAGGTTCCCCCGGCTAAAGCCGGGGGAACCTATAACCCGGTCAAGCATGGCCTTGTGACGCAAGCCGGGGGTTGGCCGTATTCAACCTTTTTACGGTGGATGAGCCGAGGCGTTTATACCGAGTCTTGGGCGGGTAATGGATTGAACGATGTTGAGCGAGAATAAGGGTGCGAGGATGTATTATATAAAGATGCTGGAATTACGCTACGCGCCATTCTTACGGAACGACGTTTGCGGGGTCTGCCGACCCAGCCTACCGCGCTAAACCATAACGATTAAATTAAACAAATGAAAGAAAAATTTGATATTTATGAGTCAATTCAAGATAGTCGCGTTTTTAAGATAGAAGAAGATTATCCTGAAGTAGGAGCATATTTATATGTCTATGAGAATGGACAATGTATTCACGACTATTTGCAAGATAATGTTGAGATGTGTAAGGCCTTTGCTTTTGAAGAATTCAATGTGTCGATAGATGGTTGGAATTTGTGTCCCATATGTCTCGATGGCGACTGATCAAGTCGCGTTTCTCGCGTTCGTTGGAGTCGAACGAGCGCCGTTCAGAAAGTCGCCTTCGCAAGAGCGAAAGGGGTATTTGGCAACGTCGTTATTGGGAGCATCTCATTCGAGACGAAGAGGATTACGCCCGACATGTGGATTACATTCACTATAACCCGGTCAAGCATGG
>JAIRJZ010000009.1 GCA_031260355.1 Burkholderiales bacterium | reverse complement strand
GCCTATGTGGATGTACTGCGTCATGCTTACGAAGGCAGCGTACCCGGTGGAGCCGATTTGGTAACTTACTGGTTTGAAAAATCCAGAGCACATATCGAGGCAGAAAAATTACAAGCGGCGGGACTGGTTTCAACCAACTCGATACGTGGAGGAGCGAATCGCGTGGTGTTGGATAGCATCGTTCAAAACCTGCGTATCTTTGAGGCGTGGAATGATGAGCCTTGGGTCAATGACGGCGCAGCCGTGCGAGTGTCGCTGGTGGGGTTTGGGAAACGCGAAGGTGTGCGGCTAAACGGGAAAAATGTTGAAATTATCCATGCGGATTTAACAACGGGGCAAGGATTGGATTTAACGAAAGCAAAGCAGTTACCCGAAAACATGAATACGTCTTTCATCGGCACACAAAAAAGTGGGCCGTTTGATGTTCCGGGTGAACTGGCGCGTGAATGGTTGAAGCTGCCTAATCCAAATAGAAAACCAAACTCTGAGGTCGTCAAACCGTGGTCGAATGGCATGGACATAACCCGACGGCCAAGCGATACGTGGATTATTGACTTCGGTAACGACAAGTTGGAAGCCGAGGCAGCATTGTACGAAAAGCCTTTTGAATACGTAATGGAACACGTCAAATCTGTACGCATGAAAGTCAATCGTGAGTCGCATCGCCGCCATTGGTGGCGTCATGGTGAAGCTCGTGTATCTATGCGTGTCGCACTCGAAGATTTGCAGCGTTTCATAGCGACCTGTGCACATGCGAAGCATCGTTTTTTTGTTTGGATGCCTGCCAACGTCTGCCCGGATCATGCCAACACAGTTATCGCCCGCGATGACGACATCACTTTCGGTATTCTCCATTCGCGCTTTCACGAACTCTGGTCATTGCGCCTCGGCTCATCGCTTGAAGACCGACCACGCTACACACCCACCACATGCTTTGAAACCTTCCCCTTTCCAGAAGGCTTGTCGCCAAAAGAAAAAAGCGAAAATTCCGCCATCGCCAACGCCGCCCACCACCTGAACCAACTCCGAGAAAACTGGCTAAACCCACCCGAATGGACAGACTGGCAACTCACTCCCGAAGAAGCTAAAGCCAACTTCCCCAAACGCCCCGTTGCAAAACCCGGTCACGAATCCGACCTCAAAAAACGCACCCTAACCAAACCTATACAACCAACGTCCCGCTTGGCTCGACATGGCCCACAAAACCCTCGACAAAGCCGTAGCTGCTGCTTACGATTGGACAGATTACGCACCTGGCATGCCCGACGAAGAAATTCTGACGCGGTTGTTTCGATTGAACCAAGAGAGGGCGAGGCGGTAGGTATTGCGTTTCATAGATATTGACTGTGGCCATAGGCTAGACAATACTATCTTTATGTTCAGACATCTTTTTGAAAGAATCTTATGCCTACTTGCTTTGTAATTCAGCCCTTTGATTCAGGAAAATTTGATAAACGCTACGATGATATTTACGTTCCCGCTATCACGACAGCGGGGCTTGAAGCATACCGGGTTGATCGTGATCCTGGTGTGGAAGTACCGATCGACGCCATCGAAGAAGGCATTCGTAATTCTGCTGTCTGTCTTGCTGATATAACAACAGACAATCCAAATGTTTGGTACGAATTGGGGTTTGCTTTCGCAACTGGGCGCCCGGTCGTTATGGTCTGTTCAAACGAACGGGTGTCTACCAAGTATCCCTTTGATATTCAGCATCGAACAATAACCGAGTACAAACCAGAGTCATCCAGCGACTTCGATAGCCTGAAGGCAATTTTGAGTGAACGTATCAAAGCAATGCTGAATAAATCTGAAGTACTTCGCCAAATTGCAGAAGCTGATCAAATTGCGCCAACGCAAGGTCTATCACAAACTGAGCTAATGGTACTTGCAACTCTCGCTGGCGACACTGCGCTACCTGATGCATCAATTACGCTGCATATGCTCAAAGAAGATTCGGAGCGTTCAGGCTTAACCTCCATCGGGTTCTCACTCGCATTTCGACGACTAACCGCGAAAAATCTTATTCAACAAACTCAAGAATGGGGAGCGGATAGAGATTATCCATATAGTGCTGTACAACTTACTGATGCCGGGTGGAATTGGGTTGAGAATAACGAGTCACTCTTTGTGTTATTGAAGAAGCAACCATCTAAGATTCTTAGCGACGATATACCATTTTAGCCCGTATTTGGTCGCTCCCTGGTCGCAACCCTCGAGGGTCAGCATCAAATTTTCTGAAGGAGCAACGAGATGAACCAACTCGACCGCATCACCCAACAACCCGAAATCATGGGTGGCAAGGCGTGCATTCGCGGGATGCGCGTCACCGTTGGCATGGTAGTCGGGCAGATTGGCGCGGGGCATAGCGTTGATGAAATTTTGGCCGACTATCCTTATCTGGAGCGCGACGACATCATGCAGGCGCTTCGCTATGCGGCATGGCGCTCCGAGGAGCGCGAGGTTCTTCTGGCAACAGCATGAAGCTGTTAATCGACATGAACCTGTCGCCGCGTTGGGTCGATGTATTGACCCATGCGGGGTTTGAAGCGACGCACGGGGCGACTGTTGACGCAAGAAACGCGCCGGATTCCGAAATCATGGCCTATGCGGGCGCGAATGATTGCGTGGTACTCACGCACGATCTCGATTTTGGCGCGATTCTCGCCGCGACTGGTGGCGAAAAGCCCAGCGTGGCGCAAATCCGCGCCGAGGATGTCAGTCTCGATGCCATCGGCAAACAGGTCATTATCGCCCTGCGGCAAATGTCGCCCGAACTGGAAGAGGGTGCGTTGCTCACGATAGACCCGAAGCGGACACGCTTGAGTTTGTTGCCATTACGGTCAAAGTAAACCCAAAACAGGGCGTCTCGACTTCCGATAAAGGGTCGTCTTCGCTTTATTTTAACCATGCTCTTCGACGCCAAGCCCTTCCTCGCCACGCTGACCGAACTGCCCGGCGTTTACCGCATGATCGGGGCCGATGGCGGTGTACTCTACGTCGGCAAGGCCAAGAATCTGAAGAAGCGGGTTGCATCGTACTTCCGTGAGAACCTGCCCAGCCCGCGTACCGCCCACATGGTCAGCCAGATTGCCGCTATCGAGACGACGGTGACGCGCACCGAGGCCGAGGCGCTGCTGCTGGAAAACAATCTCATCAAGTCGTTGGCCCCGCGTTACAACATCCTTTTTCGTGACGACAAGTCCTACCCGTACATCGTCCTCAGTCGTGGCCGCTACCCGCGCCTCGACTTTTTTCGCGGCAACCCGGATCGCAAGGCCGATTACTACGGCCCCTATCCATCGAGTTGGGCGGTGCGCGAGAGCATCCAGTTGTTGCAGAAGATGTTCCGCCTGCGCACCTGCGAGAACACCGTTTTCGCCAACCGTTCGCGGCCTTGTCTGCTGTATCAGATCAAACGGTGCAGCGGCCCCTGTGTCGACCTCATCACGCCGGAGGATTACGCTGCCGATGTGCAACTGGCGACCTTGTTCCTCGCCGGCAGGCAGCAGGAGATCACCCGGCGCTTGACCGAGGCGATGGAAGCGGCCTCGGCGCAACTGGCTTTTGAACTGGCGGCGACTTACCGCGATCAGATCCAGTCGCTGCGCCAGATGCAGGAAAAACAGTTTGTTTTCAGCAACAAGGGCGAGGATGTCGATATCGTCGTCGCGGTGAAGGAGGGTGGCCAACTCTGCGTCAACCTGGCGATGGTGCGCGGTGGCCGCCACCTCGGCGACCGGCCCTTGTTCCCCAGCAATGCCGGGGAATCGACGGCGGCCGACGCCATCGCTGCCTTCATCGGCCAGCATTACGCCATCCATCCCGCGCCGGCGCGGCTGTTCGTCTCGCCCATGCCGAACGAGGAGGAGGGGAGCGATAGCGCGGCGACGCTGGCCGAACTGGCCGGACGCCCGGTGCCGATCCAGGAAGGACGCACGCTGACGCAAAAAGCCTGGGTCGAGATGGCGGCGCAAAACGCCCGGCTGGCCATTCTGGCGCGCAACCAGGCGGCGGCGCAGCAGGAACAGCGGCTGGCCGCCCTGCAAGAAGCCCTGCAACTGGCGGAACCCATCGCTCGCATCGAATGTTTCGACATCAGCCACACGATGGGCGAGAAGGCGGTTGCCTCCTGCGTGGTGTATGACGGCAACCGGATGAAAAAGAGCGACTACCGCCGCTTCAACATCCGCGACATCACGCCCGGCGACGACTACGCCGCCATGCGCCAGGCCGTGACCCGGCG
>JAIRJZ010000080.1 GCA_031260355.1 Burkholderiales bacterium | reverse complement strand
TGGCATTACAATCACGAAAGGCCAAACATGGCGCTGGGCGGGTTCACCCCCATACAGCATCTTGCAAAGGCCGCTTAGCTTTCTACTTTTAAACGGGCTTTTTTAGGGGCGGATTACCGCAGCTCTATCGTCCAGACTTGGGCCAAGAGGGAAATTGTTCATCGTGCGCCTAAAATCCTGATACCTTGATTCCGCTCACCGCGGCGGCAGATACAGCATCGGATCGACCGGCTTGCCGTCTTTGCGAATTTCAAAATGCAGCTTCACCTGATCGGCATCGGTATTGCCCATTTCGGCAATTTTCTGGCCGCGCGCGACTTGCTGTCCCTGCTCGACGAGCAGTTCGCGGTTGTGCGCGTACACGGATAAAAAGGTGTCGTTGTGTTTGACGATCACCAGCTTGCCGTAACCGCGCAATCCTGAACCGACGTACACCACCCTGCCGGCGGCGCTGGCAACCACCGGCTGCCCGGCATTGCCCACGATATCGATGCCTTTAAGGCTGGCTCTTTCCGAATACGTCGAGATGACCCTCCCCTGTGTCGGCCAAGACCAATCGATTCCACCGCTCGCAGCAGAAGTGGTCGAGGACGATGAGGGCGGCGGCGTGGTCGTCGTTGGCGGCGCTACCGTCGTTGTCGGCGGTGTTGTTGTCGTTGTCGAAGGTGGCGATATCACGGCGCCTTCGTTGGCTCGCGTCATTGCCATCAACGCCTGTTCTGAGTACGGCTGTTTTTCCGCTTTCGGTCCGGTTTTGACGTTGCCGCGCTCTGCCGTTGCCGCTGAAGCAACCGCCGTTCCGTTGCCCGCGCTGGTGACGGGCGGCACCGTCTGCAACGGCGCCGTGGTGGCGCCCGATGCCGCCGCCGTGCTCACGCTGCCTTCCGGCGGCGTCAACCGCAACACTTGGCCGGCGCTCAGTTTCGACGGATCGGTCATGCTGTTCCAGTCGGCCAGTTCCCGGTAATCGACTTCGTTTTGCAATGCGATCGAGTACAACGTTTCGCCTTGACGCACGGTATGCGTTTTTCCGGTTGCCATCGACGACAGCATCGGCGACGGCGTTGCCGATGGTTCGGCGCCGGAAACCGTCGATGACCGCGAGGTAATGGTCACGCGATCATCAATCTTCGGCTGTCTCTCTTCGACCGGCGCCTGCCGGGTTGACGAACAACCGATCAATGCCGCTGCCAGAAACACCGTTGCCAGCGCCTTCACGGATAACCGCCAACCACGAGACAATGTGAACCTCCCGGAGGGTCGCGCAAATTCAGCCGAGGAAAGAAATGGAACGCTCATGACATCCTGAAAAAAAGAACACCGATCAAGGAATAGCGGGCTGCATCAATATCCAGACGAGACGGCGAGCCACAGACAGTACCAAGAGTACGATAAGGCGAAGCCGACAAAGTAGGAAAGTTGATGCAGTTCACTATATACACTGGTTACGCCATTCCTGGCAACAAGGGGACAAATCTGACCGCATCGAGCGTTTGTTCTTTAAAACCGCCTGCCGTGCGCTCAATCACCGTCAGTCGTTGCGTGTCGGACTTGCCTTCCGTTGCCAGCGGCACCACCATCCGTCCGCCGATATTGAGGTGCGCGAGCAACGCCTCCGGCAATACGCTCGTTCCAGCCGTCACCACGACCGCATCGAATTGCAAAGGTTCCTCCATTGCCGCACTGCCGTCACCGTGTTTGATCGCCACGTTCGTCAATTTCAGTTCGCGCAAATGCCGCCGTGCTTTGGCGACCAACGCGCCGATCCGCTCGACGGTATAAACATGATCGGCCACCAACGCCAGTACCGCCGTTTGATAACCGCTGCCGGAACCGATTTCAAGCACGTTCTGCAAGTGCTTGCCCTGCCGCGCCAACTCCGTCATCCGCGCCACCACCCACGGCTGCGAGATGGTCTGCCCGTGTCCGATCGGCAACGGCGTGTTTTCGTAGGCGCGGCTCGCCAGACTTTCTTCGACAAAAATGTGACGCGGCACCGCATTCATCGCCGCCAGCACCGTTTCGTCGCGGATACCCTCCTCGCGCAGCCGCGCCACCATCCGCGCCCGCGTCCGCGCCGAAGTCATTCCAATCCCGTTGAAACGATCCCAATCCCTGTGCATAACGTGATACCCGAATCCTAATGCGCGAACCACGCGGCGACGTTCTGCATTTCCGACCGGTGCGTCAAATCGAATTGCAGCGGCGTCACCGACACGAAATGGCTTTCGACCGCGTAAAAATCCGTTCCTTCCATCGCGTCCGCCGCCGGCCCTGCTGCGCCGACCCAGTACACGGTGCCGCCGCGCGGACTCTCCATCGGAATCATGTCCTCCGCCTTGTGCCGCTTGCCCAGCCGCGTGATCTGAAACCCTCTCAGCGCCTGAAATGGCACGTTCGGCACATTGACGTTCAGCAACCAAGGCTGCGCGCGCGCCCGCTGATGGCGCTTCATCAATTCCTGCGCCACCTTGGCCGCCGTCTCAAACTGCTCGCCCTCCTTGGCGCACAGCGAAATCGCCACCGATGGAATGCCGAGCAAAAACCCTTCCATCGCCGCCGCCACCGTGCCCGAATACAGCGTGTCGTCACCCATGTTGGCGCCGTGATTGATCCCGGAAAAAATCATGTCCGGCATTTCGTCAAAAAGCCCGGTCACCGCCAGATGCACGCAATCGGTTGGTGTGCCGTTGACGTAGTAAAACCCGTTGGACGCCTGCCGCACCCGCAACGGCCGATCCAGCGTCAACGAATTCGAGGCGCCGCTACGGTCAAGTTCGGGCGCCACCACCGTCACCTCGGCCAGCGGCGCCAACGCCGCCGCCAGATACTCCAGCCCGGGCGCAAAATAACCGTCATCATTGGATAGAAGAACCCGCATACCGCCTTATCCGCTCTCTCGCCTTCCCGCTTTTTCGGTTTCGCTGTTTGTTTGATTTTTAATTAGAATCTGTCTCAAAATGATGGGGACGCTAAAAGCCTCCACTTGGCTACCCTGTCATTCCCGCTTCCGCCGGAATGACGATTTCTTGATACCGGGTTCCTTATACCTTTTGAGATGGGCTTTAGCAATTATACCGCGCCCGCGACGCGCCCTGTCCGCGCGAAATCAGCTCTCCGACCGCACGACTTTCAGCACTTTGAACGCGACCGCCATCGAATAACCGCGCGACAGCAAAAAGCGCATTTGGCGGTTGCGTTCGCGTTCGTCCTGCGGCGGCGCATTGAAACGTTTCCGCCACAGCGCCAGCGCCTCATCCGCTTCGTCGGCCGTTTCGAGCGTGGACAACGCCGCTTCCGCCGTCTCGCGATCCAGCCCTCGCTCTTTCAATGTCTGCGCGATGGCGCGTTTGGCGTAGCGACCCTGCTTCTGTCGCACCAACAATTCGGCGTAGCGTTCATCGGACAGAAAACCCAATGCCGCCATCTCGTCGAGCACCGCTTCGATCTCCTCGACCGCTGCCCCGCCTCGCGACAAACGCTGCGCCAGTTCCGTGCGACCGTAATCGCGCCGCGCCAACAGGCGAATCGCCGTGCCCTTGAGGCTGGGCGATTCTTTCTTCTTGCGGGCGTCTTCAGAATCGGGGGGCATGATCGCGCTGAGTTTCACAAAAACCGGGTAAAGCATAACACTTGCACCCATCGTCTGTCAGATGCCTTTGCGATGATAGAATGACAACATTCCCTTCACGGCCATTCACACAACGCCCCATGAAAACCCCGAAATCTTCAGATACTCTGGTTCGTTTCGGCGTCGCGATGCCGGAGGCGTTGCTTGAACAGTTCGATGCCTGGAGCCAACGCTCCGGCCTTCCCAACCGCTCGGAAGCCTTGCGCCATCTGGTTCGCGACTTCGTTTCGCGCCGCCACTGGGAAGAGGGCCAGGGATTTGTCCACGGCACGATCACACTGATGTACGACCACCATTCGCACGATTTTTCCGGCGCGCTCACATCATTGCAGCATGATTTCGGCGATGTGATCGTCTGCACCACGCACGTTCACGTCACTCATGAAACCTGTCTCGAATGCCTAGTGCTGCGCGGCAAAGCGCAGCGACTCAAAAAACTGGAAGAAGCTCTCGCCCGAATCAAAGGACTGCAAAACGTCGGGACGGTGATTTCGGCAGCCGGCTGATCCAAAAAGCAAATTCCCAAAAAAAGAGGCGCCTCCCTGCGCCTCTGAAAAACGACAATGCCGCGAGGTTTCGTCAAGCGGCAGGTTCCGCGCTCAGAATCAACGCGACCGCGTTGATCGTCGCCGCGATACGGCCGACTTCTTTGAGTTCGGCCACCGTTACCTCGGCTTTCTTCAACACGGCTACGTGCGAAGAAACACAGTAACGACATTTTCCGACCAGACTGGCCGATAACGCCCACATTTCGAATTGGCGCTGCGATACGCCGCCGTATGTCGCATACGCATTCATCCGCAAACCGGGCTGCTGTTGCTTGATCTCCTCATCGTCGGCCATGTTGATGTAGGAATACCAGATGTTGGTCATGCCCATCAGCGAGGCCGCCGTCATCGCGCCTTCGCTCTCGGCTTCCGGCATTGCGCGGCGCAGCATCGTCACCAACTCATGGTTTTTCGTGGTAACCGCCGCAGCCAGCGCACAACCCAGCGCTTCCACACGCTCCAGCGGCGAACGCTCGAGCACCGAATCCAGATTCAAACGGATGTCTTTAGCGTAATCGGGAATACGGTTTTTCAATGCAGCAATGAATTCCATAACAATCCTTTCCGTTTTTTTAAATTTCTAAAAAGAAGAGCAGGTCAACCCCCGACCTGCTCCACAATCAAAGAAGCCTACTTTGGAGCCCGCCGACTCGGCAGACTCCTTCCGTTTACAGCGTCTCGCCGCCGACGGCACGGTTGCACGGGCAGAGTTCGCCCGTTTGCAAGCCGTCGAGAATCCGCAAGGTTTCCTGCGGGTTGCGACCGACCGAGAGGTTGTTGACGGTCACATGCTGGATCGTGTTGTCGGGGTCAACGATAAACGTCGCGCGCAACGCCACGCCGGCTTTTCTGTCGCGAATGCCAAGCTGGTCGATCAGCGCGCCGGTAATGTCGCCAAATTGCCAATGATTCAACCGGTCCAGGTCTTTGTGTTCGCGGCGCCACGCCAGTTTGACGAACTCGTTATCAGTAGAGCCGCCCATCAGCACCGCATCGCGGTCGGCGAAATCCTTGGCCAGCTTGTTGTACTCGACAATCTCGGTCGGACACACGAACGTAAAATCTTTGGGATAGAAGTAGATGATTTTCCATTTCCCGGGAAACGATTTTTCGTTGATCGTTTCAAACGCCGATTGCCCTTTTTCTTCCGGAAGATTGAACCCGGGTTTCACGCCTGTCACTTCAAATGCTTCGAGTTTTTCGCCTACTGTTTTCATAACCTGTGTCCTGTGAATGAATTAAGTCCAAAATGGAAACTTGTGTGACCCTGCTCTTGTCTGACAATCATAGTGCAGCCTTTCTTCACTGGCAAATTGATTGATTTGGGTCAAATGATAAATTATCTTTATACAACACTTCCAATTATTTACCGGAAATGCATGAACAAAAACCTCTTAACTTCTGAACTATAGTAATATTTGCGAATACTCAAGTGATTTTTATGGAAACTTTGATCCGAACTTTTTCCGGCGACGCATCAGACCTGTCCGACTTATCGGAAGCCATGTCTGATGAATGCCCTGTGTCGATCGTACCGATCAACAAGCAGACCGGCCGTCCCGAGACGCTTTCTCCCGAACTTGCCAAAGTTTTCAACGCCGTCGCCCGCTATTTTTCGCTGTTGTCCGATCCGACGCGGCTCAAAATCCTGCATTTCGCTTGCCGCGATCAACGCTCGGTTTCCGAAATCGTCGAGGCCACCCAGGCGACCCAGACCAACGTCTCGCGCCATCTGGCGTTGTTGCATCAAGCGGGGCTGATGCGCCGTCAGCGCGTCGGCAAGCGCGTCCTCTACTGGACGCGCGACCCAGACTTCATCAAAACCTGTTGTCATGCCTGTGCGCACATGGTGCACCGGATCGAAAGCGACGGCACGTTGCAGGAAAAGTGGCTGGAACGCCTGGAAGTCGATTGACCCCTCTGTCCCTCTCTTGCAAGAAAGAGGGAAGCCGCATTGCAACACGTTATCGTAAAGCGAAGCGAGCCGCCCGCTGAAAAGGGCGCTTATCTTCGCCGCTGCCGCAAAGCCGCTATCCCCAACACAAACACCAGCAATACCAGCATCGCCGGATTCAACATGGGGATGGCTGTTGCGCCCTGATTCGTTGCCGTCGGCGCGAACATATACGACAACGTGACGGTATCGCCGCTGCTGGCATCAATGTTTGCCATTTCTCCGTTGATGGTTGCATTGCTCAGTCCGGTAAACGTGTAGCCGCTATTTACCGTCAATGTGACCGTAGCCGTGTACGGTGTGCCGCCTTGGAACGGGTTATGGTTCGGTGACCAGCTTACCGCGCCGCATGTAAAACTTGTACCGCACGCAATCACCGCTGTGTTCGGCATCACACCTGTTGCAGGTGCACCAACCATCACGGCGACGGCAGCGATCGGCACCGCGTTGACGGTAATCGGCACGTTTTCCGTCAATGCAACGCCTGACCAATCGTAGTTGTCCGTATCGAACGGCGTGAAGGTGACGGAATAATTGCCGCCCGGAAATGCGGGAGCAATCGTACCGTCGTCCCAATCAAACGAACCATGCGTCGTCAAACCACCGGTCAACGTTGAGTCCGCCAGTGTTTGGCCATAGGCAATCGCGCTGGCCGTCGGCCAAGTGATTGGCGGTGGGGTTGCCTTGTCCACTGTCAGATCAAAGCTGTTCGAATCTATCCCATCAATGGTAAGTGTTAACGGATACGTTCCCGGTGGCGTCGTTGTTGTGGTGTTGATCGTCAGCGTACCCACGCCGCCCGAAAAAATCACGCTCCCCGTCATGCCTGCTGGCGCGCCTGTCAGTATTGCCGTGTAGGTGCCATCGCCGATAACTGTCGCTGTCACGTCAAACGTCGCGTTACCTGCCGTTCCATACGTCAACGTCCCGCTCTGCGTTCCTACCATCAAACCTGCTGCGAAGGCGACAACGACCGAGTGGTTGGCTGAGATATTCTGGATAACGAAGATGTGTCGATTCTTGTTGACAATGGTTTGCGGCGTACCGTTCAGCAACACTGAAGCGATGACGTGCCCGGGATCGGCCGCTACTGTGAATTGCTTGTTTTCGTAGCGCGTCGCCGAAACGGGGATGGAAGCGCCTGAGGTGTTGGAAATGGCCGTGCCGTTGGCGGGCGTCACGCTTCCGCCTGCGCCCACTGCGACATCGATGGTGAAACAGGTCGTCGTTGTCCCCGGGATGACGGACGCACCGTCTCCTCCTGCACCGCCGCCATAGCCAATATCAGCGCCGTTGCCGTAGCCGCCCGCGCCCATGCCGCCAGTGGGCCAC
The DNA here is from genome assembly GCA_031260355.1 of Burkholderiales bacterium. GTDB lineage: Bacteria > Pseudomonadota > Gammaproteobacteria > Burkholderiales > Casimicrobiaceae > UBA931. The sequence goes on along the minus strand of JAIRJZ010000080.1, from coordinate 9,336 downwards.
ACTTGCCCGAGATACACTGTTCCGCAAACGTCAGTGCTGGGAATCACGATCGAATTCACTGCGCCCACAGTGCCACCCGAACGTGCGCCGCCGGTGCCGATGGCAGCACCTCCGCCGCCGGTACCGATGCCCGCGCCACCCACAGCCGTTACCTCGCCGCCGGTAATCGTGATATTGCCTGACGCGCTGGAAGCAGAAGTGCCGCTCCCACCCTTGGAGCCGATACCTGCACCTCCGCCACCGTCACTGCTGCCGTTACCACCGGTAGCGTTCACCGTGCCGCCGCTGATCGTGATGTTACCGCCAGCGCCAGCGGCGCTGCCTCTGCCGCCGCCGATACCGGCACTGCCTTGGCCGCCCTTGGCAAAGACGATGCCGCCGCTAATCGTGGTGTTGCCGCCTGAGGCAGCACCGCCACCGATACCGGCACCACCGTAACTGTTTGAGGATCCGCCATTGGCGTAAACCGTACCACCGCTGATCGTGATGACTCCTCCCGTTTGGCCAGTGGCGCTACCAATACCTGCGCCCGCACCTGCGCTCGCATTTGCCCCCCCGCCACCAGTAGCAGTGACCTCGCCGCCGGTAATCGTGATCGTGTTGCTCGCTCCGGTCATGATGCCACCGATACCCGCACCCCCATGAGAGCCACCGACAGCTGTGACCTCGCCGCCATCAATCCTGATCGTGCCGCTCCCGCCGAGCGTTCCACCGCCAATACCGGAGGCATAGACCCCGGCGACAGCGTTCACCGTACCGCCGCTGATCGTGATCGTACCGCCTGCGCTGTCTATACCACCGCCAATGCCGGCTCCATCGTTTACGCCCGTCGCGTTGACCGTGCCGCCAATAATCCTGATCGTGCCGCCCGCTTCGGCGTAGCCACCGATACCGGCACCGCCGGTAGTGTATAAGCCCCCGCCGTTGGCATAAACGGTGCCGGTACCGCCAATGGTCAGGGTCGTGCCGGCTGGAGCCCGTATGCCCGCAGCGTCAACGCCTGCCGTCAAGGTGTTCGTTGAACCCGTTGCCAGCGTCAGCCTGAGATTTGCACTGCCATTCAGCCGCAATGGGCTTTGATTGGTGTCAAGCCCAATGATGGTGGCACCGTCCAACGTGATCGTCGCCGTCGCGTTTGCCGCAACTTCGATGCGGCGCTGGCTGGATGCGGGCTGCTGGTTGCTACCCGTCACCGTCACATCGGCACCGTCAAGAACCGTGTAGATATTGCTTGCGTACGTCCAGCCCGTTCCGGATGCAGCGGGACTGCTGTCGCTCATGCTGATGTTCGCGCCGCTGCTTTGCGCCAGCGCGGTACTCGCCACAAACAGACCCAGCAGCAAGAAAAAAATTACTCGGAAAAATTCGCGGTGTCGAGACATGGCCATTCTTCTCTTCAGTTCAAAAACGTTAGCAAGAAGATACTTGCGCTTGAGGGCTGTTGACACCTTTACCCCCCTGATTCGGCATATTCTTTCAGACTATTCTGGAATAGAACCAAAAGCAAGGGATAAGCAGGATCAGGAGACGAGGATCAGAAAACGCGCACCGGGAACCAACATTTCAAGTGCAAATTTTTCGCCCCACCCCTGTCTCACCCTCACCCGCCCTCCCGTGTAATCTCGACCCCAATCTCCCTGACTCCCGGCAACAGCGCCGGTTTGCGTATCCGCACCCGCACCCAAGGTGCATGGAATTCTTTCAAGACGATTTGCGCCGCCGCCTCAGCAAAACGTTCCAGCAGCAAACAATCGTGTTTCTCCGCCAGCGCCTGTAACCGCTTCACCACCCGAGAATAATCGAGCGCATCCTCCAGCAAGCCGCTTTCAAATACTTTCTCCGACACGATGCCGATGTCGAGGTCGAGCAATACGGTTTGCGGCAACTTCTTCTCCCACGGATAAACGCCGATCAAGGTTTGAAGCCCGAGGTCGCGGATCAGGATATGGTCGTTTTCCATGATGGATTCCAAATCGACTACAATTTCAGGATTCTAATAGAAAGAGCGCCCCGCTTCCGTGTTCATCGATCTCGTTTTCGTCGCCGCCGCCTACCTCTTGGGTTCTGTCTCGTTTGCCGTCGTCGTCAGCCGCGTCATGCGTCTGCCCGACCCTCACTCCTACGGCTCCGGCAACCCCGGCTCCACCAACGTCCTGCGTACCGGCAACAAGACCGCCGCCGCCCTCACGCTGCTCGGCGATGCGCTCAAGGGCTTCGTCGCCGTCTGGGCTGCCCTGCATTTTCAGACATCGCTGAATCTCGCCGCTTGGGTCGTTCCGGCGGTCGCCTTCGCCGTCTTCCTCGGCCACATTCTGCCGGTGTTTCACCGCTTCAAAGGCGGCAAGGGCGTTGCCACCGCCGCCGGTATCGTGTTTGCCCTGCATTGGCCGCTGGCGCTAGGGTTGCTTGCCGTCTGGCTGATCTTCGCCGTCGGCCTCAAAATCAGTTCGCTCGCCGCGCTGGTCGCCGCGCTCTGCATGGTGGCCGGCATGTTTTATTTCTTCGGAAACGCGCTCATCAGTTGGACGATGGTGGCGATCACTCTGTTGCTGATCTGGCGACACAAGAGCAACATCGAACGGCTGCTGAAAGGTAAAGAGGGCAAAATCCGTTCGTGACCGACGCCGCACTCTTTCGCGTTTCCGCTCCGCCCCCCCCGCCATCTTCAGCGTTCCGCCCGCCTGGCCTAAGCTTCTCTCTCCCGCTGGCGGGAGAGGGAGTGAGGGAGAGGGCGGTAATTCAAATGCCGCTGCACCCCTCTCTTCCGCAAAGAGAGAGCATCATTCCCGCACAAACGGGAATCCAGAAAAGATACCTTGGCTCCTGCCTATACTACATTCAGATGTCCGCTTCCGTCCGCTTCCCGGCTAAGTAAAAATGTCCGGTTTTTGAGATTTGCTTATAGAAAATATTCGGCGTCTTACCTTGCGGTTCTGTTGAAAAATCCCGACATAACATGAGGACCAAAGCTGAAAAGGTTTGAGGCGCTTGCTTTGACGTAGTTTACAAACTACACTTGTGCCGTGATCGAACTGAAGCAAACCGAGACCTTTCGAAATTGGCGGGTGAACCTCAAAGATGAGCGCGTTCGCGCCGCTATCGCTTCCCGCCTTGATCGCTTGGCCTTCGGCCTCATTGGAGACGCCGAACCCGTGGGGAAAGGTGTCAGTGAGCTTCGAATCCATTATGGCCCCAGTTACCGGGTGTATTTTAAGCGGCGTGGCGACACGATCATCGTTTTGTTGTGCGGTGGCGATAAAAGCTCGCAGGCACGAGATATCAAGGCCGCGCTGCGCCTCGCTGAAGAGTGGAGCAATGACCATGACTGAAAAACTGACTACCTACGACCCGGCCGAAGATTTGACCTCCGACCAAGCTATCGCCGATTTCATGGCCGCAGCTTTTGAGACGAACGATGCTGCTTATATTGCTCACGCGCTGGGCGTTGTTGCTCGCGCCAAGGGGATGACACAGATCGCCAACCAGACAGGACTGTCGCGCGAGCAGCTCTATCGCTCGTTCAGCGCCGAAGGCAACCCGACGCTACGCACAACGTTGGCCGTAATGAAAGCCCTTGGGATTGATTTGACTGCGAAGCCTACCGCCGCTCGTTGATTCTTGAGAGCGATTAATTTCTCTGGTGGATATTTCTAATGAAACGTCCCTCGTATTTCAAAGCGGGTTCTAAAGAGACTTTACGACGAAAAAAACGCCTTCATCTTCTCCATCCAGCTTTTGGCGCGCGGGCTGTGTCGGCCCGGGTCTTCCTGAGAGATGGCGTCGAATTCGCGCAGCAATTCTTTTTGCCGCGGCGTCAATTTCTGCGGCGTCTCGATCACCACATGGCAGAAAAGATCGCCCGTCCGTTGTCCGCGCACCGGCCGAATGCCTTTTTCTTTCAGACGGAAAACCTGCCCCGTTTGCGTTTCGACGGGAATCTTGATCTTGGCGTGACCGTCGAGCGTCGGAATCTCGATTTCGCCGCCGAGCGCCGCCGTCGCAAAACTGATCGGCATCTCGCAATGCAAATCGGCGCCTTCGCGCTGAAATACCGGATGCGGTTTCAGTTGGATCACCACATACAAATCGCCCGGCGGGCCGCCGTTGATTCCCGCTTCGCCTTCACCGGCCAGACGAATCCGGTCGTCCTGATCGACCCCCGCCGGAATCTTGACCGACAAGGTTTTCTGTTTCTTGACGCGCCCCGCCCCACGGCATTCGCTGCACGGCGCTGTCACGATCTTGCCGCGGCCATGGCACTGCGGACAGGTTTGCTGCACTGAAAAGAACCCTTGCGAAATACGAACCTGGCCGTGACCTTTACAGGAGGGGCAGGTTTGCGGCTCGGTTCCCGGTTTGGCGCCACTGCCGTGGCACGTTCCGCAGGTTTCCTGCGTCGGTACCCGAATCTTCAACTCGCTGCCGCGCGCCGCGTCTTCGAGCGACAGTTCCAAGTTGTAGCGCAGATCGGCGCCGCGATACACAGCGTTGGCCCGGTTGCCGCGCCCCTGTCCGAAGATGTCTCCGAAGATATCGCCGAACGCATCGGAAAAACCACCGAATCCCGCGCCGCCGGCGCCGCCGAAACCGCCCATGTTGGGGTCAACCCCGGCATGACCGAACTGATCGTAAGCGGCGCGCTTGTTGGCGTCGCTCAAAATTTCATACGCCTCTTTCGCTTCCTTGAATTTTTCTTCGGCGGCTGTGTCGCCGATATTGCGATCGGGATGGTGTTTCATCGCCAGCTTGCGATACGCCTTCTTGATGTCCTCCTCGGAGGCATCGCGCCCCAACCCCAGTACCGTGTAGTAGTCGCGTTTGTTCGATGTGGCCATGGTGATGAACCGCCTTCTCTCTTGCTTTATTTTCGCCGTGCTCAGTGCTTCACGAACGTTTTTACCGACGCTTTTTAACGAATACACCGGACAAGGCGTGTTCCCTGTCCGGTGTCATTCCTGCTTTATACCGCCGTTACTTGTCTTTCACCTCGGTGTATTCGGCATCGACCACCTTGGCGTCGTCGCCGGGTTTGCCGCTGCCGTTGGTGGCACCCTGTGCGCCTGCGGCACCATCGCCCGCTTGCGCCGCCGCGGCTTCCGCCTGCGCTGCCGCATACATCGCTTCGCCGAGCTTCTGCGACGCCGTTGCCAGCGCCTCGCTCTTGGCGTTCATCGCCTCCTTGGTGGCGCCTTTCTCTTTCAGCGTTTCTTCGGCTTCCTTCAACGCTTCCTCGATCTTGGTCTTGTCGTCGGCGCCGATCTTGTCGCCGTACTCGGTCACCGATTTCTTGACGCTGTGCACCAAGCTGTCCAGTTCGTTGCGCGCCTGTACCGTCTCCATCAACTTCTTGTCTTCGTCGGCATGCGCTTCGGCATCCTTGACCATCCGGTCAACTTCCTCGTCAGACAAACCCGAGTTGGCCTTGATCGTGATCTTGTTTTCCTTGCCGGTCGCCTTGTCCTTGGCCGACACATGCAGGATACCGTTGGCGTCGATGTCGAACGTCACCTCGATCTGCGGCACGCCGCGCGGCGACGGCGGAATGCCTTCCAGATTGAACTGACCGAGGCTCTTGTTGCCGCTCGCCATGTCGCGTTCGCCCTGCAACACATGCACGGTCACCGCGCTCTGGTTATCGTCGGCGGTTGAAAAGACCTGCGACGCCTTGGTCGGGATCGTCGTGTTCTTCTGGATCAACTTGGTCATCACGCTACCCAGCGTTTCGATGCCGAGCGACAACGGCGTTACGTCGAGCAGCAACACGTCGCGCCGCTCGCCGGCCAACACCGAACCTTGAACCGCTGCGCCGACGGCCACCGCCTCATCGGGGTTGATGTCTTTGCGCGGCTCCTTGCCGAAAAATTCCTTGACCTTCTCCTGCACCTTCGGCATCCGCGTCATGCCGCCGACCAGAATCACGTCACCGATATCGGAAATCTTGACGCCCGCGTCCTTGATCGCGGTGCGGCACGGCGCGATCGTGCGCTCGACCAAATCCTCGACCAGCGCCTCGAACTTGGCGCGGGTAATCTTCATCGACAAGTGTTTCGGCCCCGACGCGTCCGCCGTGATGTACGGCAGGTTCACTTCGGTTTGCTGCGAACTCGACAACTCGATCTTCGCTTTTTCCGCCGCTTCTTTCAGACGCTGCAATGCCAGCACGTCGTTCTTGAGATCGACGCCCTGGTCTTTCTTGAATTCGGTCACGATGTAGTCGATCAGCCGCTGGTCGAAATCTTCGCCGCCGAGGAAAGTATCGCCGTTGGTGGACAACACCTCAAACTGATGCTCGCCGTCAAGCGCAGCAATGTCGATGATCGAAACGTCGAACGTGCCGCCGCCGAGGTCGTACACCGCGATCTTGCGGTCGCCCTCTTTCTTGTCGAGACCGAATGCCAGCGCCGCCGCCGTCGGTTCGTTGATGATCCGTTTGACTTCAAGACCGGCGATTTTGCCAGCATCCTTGGTCGCCTGCCGCTGGCTGTCGTTGAAATACGCCGGCACCGTAATCACCGCTTCGGTGACCTCTTCGCCGAGGTAATCTTCTGCCGTTTTCTTCATCTTGCGCAAGACTTCCGCCGAAATCTGCGGTGGCGCCATTTTCTTGCCGCGCACCTCAATCCAGGCGTCGCCGTTGTCGTTCTTGACGATGGCGAACGGCATCAAGGCGATGTCTTTTTGCACTTCTTTCTCTTCGAAACGGCGACCGATCAACCGCTTCACCGCAAACAGCGTGTTGCGCGGGTTGGTCACCGCCTGCCGCTTGGCCGGCGCGCCGCAGAGGATTTCGCCGTCCTCCATGTACGCCACCACTGAAGGCGTCGTCCGCGCGCCTTCCGAGTTCTCGATAACTTTGGGCTGACCGCCCTCGATGATCGCCACGCAACTGTTGGTCGTACCCAAGTCAATACCGATAATCTTGCCCATGTTATGTGTCTCCGTATCTTTTTTGAATCGAATTCGATGAAAATTCCGCTGGTGTTTACATGGGGTTGGTCTTATGCGAACTCAAGCCCATCCGACTCGCTCTTCCCACGTTTTATGCCGTTTTCTCTTTGGCCACCACCACCATCGCCGGCCTCAGCACGCGGTCATGAATCAGATACCCTCTCTGGAATACCTGTATGACGGTGTTGGCCGGGGCGTCGGCTTCGACTACCTGCATCGCCTGGTGCCGATGCGGATCAAACGGTTGCCCCCGCGGGTCAATCGCTTGGATGTGCGCCTTCTCAAAAGAAGCGTTCAACTGTTTCAAGGTCAGCAACATACCCTCTCGCATTTGCTCGGAAGTCGCGCTATCCGTGATCAGCGCCAGTTCCAGCGCGTCCTTGACCGCCAAAAGATCGGCGGCAAAGCGTTCGATACCGAATTTCCCGGCCTTGGCGATCTCTTCGCGCGCCTGCCGACGAACATTGTCCGTTTCGGCCCGCGCCCGCAGGAACGCGTCGCGCAATTCCTGGGCTTCCGCTTCGGCCTTCTGTAACAACGCAGACAAATCCGCCGAGACGTCAGCCGTCGTCGGCGCGGCCTTCGGATCGGCATGGGCCGAATCTGTCATCTCGTGATCGCCCGGTGCAGACTCCGTCTGCTTCGATTCATGTGGCATTGCTTTCCTCCGTTGTCAGACCCAGCTATGGAGGTGGGGGCAATCAAAGCGTTTTCAAGACACAGAAACGGCGAAAATCCAGCGAAAAAGCCGCCTAAGGAGCCTCTCTGAAAAACCCTTCCTGTCATTCTGCGCGTAGCGAAGCGAAGTCGCAGAATCCAGACGCCGCGTGGATCCTGCGACTTCGCGCAGGATGACAAGCGGGGGATAGCAGGGTTGTAGAGCGCCCTTAAGCGTCTTTTCCCGGCACCCTACCGGGAGCGCGTTTCCTTCGCGGCCGCTTCGGACGAAGGGTCCGGTTCCTCCGTCGCAACCGTTTCCAGGGGTTCATCGGCGGAGGAACCCGGGTTATCGAGTTCGCGCTTCATTCTCTCGACATCCAGTGCGTTTTCCCATTTCGACACCACGACGGTCGCCACCGTGTTGCCGACCAGATTGGTCAGCGCCCGCGCTTCCGACATGATGCGGTCAACCCCCAAAATCAGCGCCAATCCGGCCACCGGAATTTCCGCCCCCGGCACCGACGACAGCGTTGCCGCCAGCGTCACGAAACCGGAGCCGGTCACCCCCGCCGCACCCTTTGAGGTCAACAGCAAGACTGCCAGAACCATCAGTTCTTGTCCCAGCGTCAGCGGGATATCGCACGCCTGCGCGATGAAAACGGCTGCCATCGTCAGGTAAATGGCGGTTCCGTCGAGATTGAACGAGTAACCGGTCGGCACCACCAAGCCGACCACCGATTGTTGGCAGCCGAGTTTTTCGAGTTTCTTCATCAACTGCGGCAGCACCGATTCGGAAGACGAGGTACCGAGTACGATCAGCAGTTCTTCCTTGATGTACTTGATCAGTTTCCAGAGGCTGACCCCAACAAAGCGACAAAGGGCGCCAAGCACTATAAAAATAAAACACAGGCAGGTTATGTAAAAACACAGGATCAATTCGCCAAGCGCAAGCAGGCTGGAAACCCCCTGCGACCCAATCATGAACGCCATTGCTCCAAAAGCCCCGATCGGCGCAAGCCGCATGATGAAGCCGATGATGGTGAACATCACTTGCGCCAGATTTTTGATGCCCTTGACAATCCCTTGCGCCCGTTCGCCTGCCGCCGTCAGCGCAAACGCAAACAACAACGAGAACATCAATACCTGCAAAATGCTGCCTTCGACGAAAGCGCCGACCACACTGTTCGGAATAATCCCCAGAAGGAAATCGACGAAGGTTCGGTTTTTCCCTGTTTGAGCGTATCGGGAAACCGCTTCTGCATCGAGCGTTGCCGGATCGACGTGCATTCCCGCTCCAGGTTGCACCGTGTTAACGACCACCAAGCCGATAACGAGCGCCAATGTCGTAAGTACCTGGAAATAAATCAGTGCTTTGCCGCCGACCCGCCCTACCTTTTTCACGCTCTCCATTCCAGCGATCCCGGTGACCACCGTGCAGAAGATGATCGGCGCAATAATCATCTTGATCAGCTTGATGAACCCGTCACCAAATGGCTTCATCTTCACACCGAATTCCGGCATGAAATGCCCTAACAGAACTCCAAGGATAATGGCAACGACAACCTGAAAATAAAGGATTTTATATAATGGTTTTTTTCGTGCTTTTATTTCGTCTTGCTGACTCACATACGACCCTTCAAAAAAGCAGGTTTTCAATACTAATAACTGTATATTTTAGAACACTTTTTGCCGGAATGGCGACGTCGCATATCAGAAACGTCTTTATTC
>JAIRJZ010000037.1 GCA_031260355.1 Burkholderiales bacterium | reverse complement strand
AGATGAATCAACCGAAGTTTTTAGGTGGTTCTGCCGTATGATGAAAAGCAAAGCTGTCTGTTCAATGAAATCCGTTCAGCAACCGGTTTGTTCAGACCTTCCTTAACTAAATCGTAGATCGCCATCTGAGCGCGTTGTTCCGGAAAATCATCTGCCCAGCGCGCGCTTGCGGTTCGATCACTATTGAACACTTGGCGCTCATACTTTGTACGCTGTTTACCGGTAAATTCGGGCGATCCAGATCGAAACCAAGTTTGGCGGTGGGCCGTTATTCTCCGGGTATTATCGTCACATGCTGATACGAAAACCTGCATAAGGCTCGATTTGCCGGTACCGTTCGCACCAAGGATGAAGAGCATCTGTCCAATATTTACCTCCAGCGCTAGAGCGCCTGTAGGCTTGCCGGTAGGGATCGAGAAAGAGAATGGCATGGATATGTTAGTGAGGTAATGACCTGCTGTCGCAAATTGAGCTGCATGGGTTTGAACATGAATGCAGCGTCTGCGTCTCTTAACTACATATAGACGACTGTCTTGAGGGAAGCAGTGTCGTCTAACTTGTAAATGTTGTCAATCTTGACTCAGAATAGTAAGTGTCTCTGGATTCCCGCTTTCGCGGGAATGACGGAGTCGGGGTATCAAGCACCCCGGCGTGTGTCCTCGGACTCCCGATAAACACTTCGCCAGACCCTAATCCGCCCGAGTTGCGGAATCGCCTGCCGGAGAAGCGGCAGCGATGCGCGCATTCTCTGAAGCAGGTCAGGATCGGTTTGAGGCGCTTCCGTTTCGTCGATGAAGATATCGAGATCGACGGTGCGATCGAGGTAATGGATCAGCACCGGGAGAGGCGTTTGAGAAGCATCGTCGCCGAGGGCAGAAGATAACCAGGCGAGGATTTCATTGCGCGGCGGCAGTTCGTCCAGTATTTCGCCGGTGCCGTCGTCTTCGGGGTCGATGTGCACCAGCACGTCGAGCGCCTGGTGTGAAACGAGGACACGACGGCGGGCGTTGGCGGCAATGTAGTGTCCTTCGGAGACGCTCAACCAGCCATCGACTTGCAGATGTGCGTCGATCAACACGTCATCGCCCATGTACCGTGTTTTCAGATCATGAACACCTTTGACGCCGGGCGTTGCCATAAAGGTGGCGCGAACGGCATCGGTTTCAGCGGGCGTCATGCCGCGGTCGGTCAATCGCGCCATCGCATCCCAGGTGAACTTGCCGCCGGTGCGGCAAATCATGAAGCCGACCAGCGCAGCGGCGAGCGGGTCGAGAAAGGTGTAACCCATCAGGTTGCCGCCGATGCCGATGGCGACGACGAGCGAACTGAGGGCATCAGCACGAGCATGCCAGGCGTTGGCGACGAGCATCGAGGAATTGACGCGCTTGGCAACGGCCAGCATGTAGCGGAACAGGAATTCTTTTGAGACGAGGGTAAGCAGGGCGGCCCACAGCGCGATGACGTGGACTTGGGGGATCGAATCCGGGTCGATGAACTTGCGGGCAGCGGCCCATAGCATGCCACAACCGACGATGACCAACAGGAAGCCGATCGCCAGCGAGGCGGCATTTTCGAAGCGGGCGTGCCCGTAGGGGTGGTTTTCGTCGGCGCCGGAACGGCTGATCCGATTGGCGCCGAGAACGATGAAATCGGCAAACATATCGGAAAGGGTATGAATGCCGTCGGCGATCAACGCCTGCGAGTGTGCAAAAAAACCGATGACGATCTGGGCAGAAGACAGGAAAAGATTGACGACGACGCTGACCCACACGCTGCGCGTCGCTGCTTTGTGGCGATCCGTCAGTGCGACATGGCCGATTGCCGAATGGGGGTGTGAGTGGGAGTGGTGATCTGGCCGGTGGTCCATGGCCGGGATCATAGCGCAATTTGGTATCCATGTTTTGGTGCGACTCGAAAAAGGGGAGGTTCCGTTTTAGCCAAAGAGAAATGTTAAAATCCGCCAGTATTGAGAATCATTAGCGAAACAGGAGAACCGTGTTGAAAGCACCAAGCAACGTTTCATTGATTATCGCAACACGGGAATCGGCGCTGGCTTTGTGGCAAGCGCATCATGTCCGTGACCGTTTGCAGGCGCTGTATCCGGAAACCCGGGTGACGTTGTTGGGGATGACGACGCAAGGGGATCAGATTCTCGACCAGCCGCTGGCTGCCATCGGCGGCAAAGGATTGTTCATCAAGGAACTGGAAGTGGCGATGGAAGAGGGGCGCGCCGATCTCGCCGTGCATTCGCTGAAGGACGTGCCGATGGACATGCCGCCGGGTTTCACGCTGGCGGCGGTGGCGAAACGGGAAGACCCGCGTGACGCGCTGGTATCGTCGCGCTACACGGCGCTGGCGCAATTGCCGAAGGGCGCGGTGGTGGGAACGTCCAGTCTGCGCCGCGAAGCGCAGTTGCGCGAGCGTTATCCGCATCTCACGGTGCAACCGCTGCGCGGCAACGTCAACACGCGGTTGCGCAAGCTCGATGAAGGGCAGTACGACGCGATCATTCTGGCGGCGGCGGGCTTGATCCGTTTGGGCTTCGGCGCACGGATTGCGGCGTTTCTGGATGTCGAGGACAGCTTGCCGGCGGTTGGACAGGGTGCGCTGGGTCTGGAATGTCGCGCCGATCGCGGCGATGTGATTGCCGTGTTGGCGCCGCTGATCGACACCGACACCTTGCTTGCCGTCAGTGCCGAGCGGGCCTTTTCGCGGGCGCTGGGCGGCAGTTGTCAGACGCCGCTGGCGGCGCATGCGGTGTTTGGCAGTGATGGCGGCCGCGAGGGAACGCTGTGGTTGCGGGCGCTGCTGGCCGACCGTGAAGGGCGGGAGGTGATGCGCGGCGAACGCCGGGGCGAAGTGGCGTCACCGTCCGCTGCCGAAGCGCTGGGGCTGGCGCTGGCCGACGAATTCATGACGCGCGGCGCGCAACGGCTGTTACCGACGTGAGCGAGAAAAATACCGCGCTGAAAGGAATGGGCGTGTTGGTGACGCGTCCGCTCAAGCAGGCGCAGGTTTTTGCGAAGCTTTTGGAGCAATATGGCGCGACCCCGGTGGTGTTGCCGACGATTGAAATTGCGCCGCCGCCGGACAGGCAACCGCTGTTTGAAGCGCGGGCGCAGCTTGGGGCATACGATTTTGTAATGTTCGTTTCGGCCAATGCGGTCGAGCAGGCGCTGATCGCTTCGCCGGCTTGGCCGGAAAACGTGACGGCGCTGGCGCCGGGTCAAGGAACGGCGGAAGCATTGCGGCAAGCGGGTGTTCCCGACCAGGCCATTCTGGTGCCTGCCTCGCGTTTCGACAGCGAGGGCTTGCTTGAAATGCCTGCGTTGCAGCGGATGCAGGGGAAGCGCGTACTGATTTTGCGTGGCGAACATGGCCGCGAGTTGTTGGGTGATACGCTGGAGGCGCGCGGCGCCGAGGTGGCGCGGGTGACGTGTTACCGACGGATTTGCCCGGCAGGCGATGCGGAATTCTTGTGGCCGCTGTTGCAGCAAAACCGTTTGCAGGCGATTACGCTGGCGGCCGGTGAGGCGCTGGACAATCTCGAAACGATAGCGGGAGAGACATTGTGCCGGGCGTTGAAGGCGTTGCCGGTATTCACCACGCATCCGCGCGTTGCGGCGCATGCCCGGGCGCGCGGCTGGAAGGCGGTCGATACCCCCGGCGATGGCAACGGTGATGAAGGGCTGATTTGTGGCATGATTCCCTTTTTCGCTTCACGCGACGCTTTGAGCACGCTGAAAACATGAGCACCAACCAATCTTCCTCGGAGCCGTTGCCCGGATCTGAAAAAGCGGCTCCGGATGTTTTTACATCGGCGCCGATAGAAACGGTGAAGATTGAAAGATATTCGCCGTCTGCCGGGCGCGCGGGGCAGGCGCTCCTCTGGCTGGCCGTGCTGATGTTGGCGGCGGCGCTGATCTGGATGTGGCAGGACGGCAAGAAACGCGACAGCGCATGGCAAACCAATTTGGCGCAACGGCAGGGCGCGCTGGAAGAAGCGCAGAGCGAACGAAGCGCGCGCGAAAGACAATACGAAAACCGTTTGCAGGTCGCTCAGGAAAAAATCGCGGCGTTGGAATTGCGCGTCCACGAATGGCAGACCAGCCGTCAGGCGCTGGAAAAACGGTACCGGCAACTGCTGCCGTTGCGCGATGACGTGACAGTGCGCGAAGTCGAATACCGTGTCCATTTTGCGGCGCAGCAGTTGGCGATGGGCGGCAACGTGTCGGCGGCGTTGGCGGCGTTGCAGGATGCCGACGCCGAGCTCACGACGCTCAACCGTGCCGATCTGGCGACGGTAAAAACCACTCTGACGCAAACCATCGAGGCGCTGCAGCGAACGCCGATGTTCGACATGCGCGGCTTTCTGGCACGGTTCGATCAGGCGCTGGAAATGGTCGATCGAATGGCGCCGCAGGAAATTCCCACGACAATGCCGCCGGCAAAGACCGTTGTCGATGCAACGGCGTCGTGGTGGCGGCGCGGTTGGGCGGAGACGAAGGAAATCGTGCTGTCGATGGTGCGGTTGCAAGTCAGCGACACTACGGACGAAAGCGTGGGCGAGGCTGGCGCTTCAAGGGTGCGTGTGACCGACACAGCGCTCGATCAAAAGGAATTGCGTTTGCGTTTGTTGTCGCTGCGCTTGATGGTGTTGTCGCGACAGCCGATGGTCGGCGCCGAGGCAAAGGCCGTGCAAATCTGGTTGGCGCGGCATTTTGCGGAGAGCGATCCGGCCGTGCAAACATTGCAATCGTTACTCGAAGAATTGGTATCGTCGCCGGTATCGGCGCCATTGCCGGAAGTGTCGCCCGTGCTGGATGCGTTGCGCCTTTGGCGCGCCGCGCAAACGACGTCGGGGTCGGACGCCGACGGCCTGTGACCGGAGCGCAAGCATCATGAGTTGGTTTTTCCGTATCTTGATGATTGCCGCGCTGGCGATGGTTTTGGGTATTTTCGCGCGCGCCAATTCAGGTTATGTGCAGATTGCGGTGCCGCAGGTGTTCAGCCTTGAGACAAGCCTGAATTTTTTTATCATCGTGTTGTTGGCGGCGTTTGTTGTTTTCTATGTGCTGCTGCGCGGCGCGTGCGTTTTATGGAGGCTGCCGCGCCGTTGGCGGCAGCGAAGCATGCAAAAGCAGCGGCAAGAGGGGTGAATCTGAAGCGCGGCGTTGGCTGGGCGGAATCGACGACCAACCCGAAGCGGAAAGAACCATTTCCTCAACCCAGAAATTTTCCTGAAAGCGAGTTTTTATGAATACCCCGACCGACCGGTTGCCCGATATTTCGATGGACGCGAGCGCGCTGTATCGCGAGGAGATGTACACCGACCGCAAGATGGGCATCTTGCGCGTGCTTCATCCGGTCAACGCGGATGGCTCGGCCGATACTGTCCGGGCAACGGTGTTTTCCGGCGAGGCGCAGTTGATGACCTCTCTCGGCGCTTTGCCGATCAGTTTCGATATTCCGGCAACGACGCTTGAGGAAGCAGTCGCCGCCTACAGCGCGGCCTCCAAAACGGCGCTCGAACGGACGATGCAGGAATTGCAGGACTTGCGGCGGCAAGCGGCGTCGTCGCTGGTGATTCCGCCGGCGGGCAGCCATTTGGGCGGCATGGGCGGGTTGGGTGGTGGCGGCAAGATACAGATGCCGTAATTCTTCAATGCAAAAGAAGCCATGGGGAAAAGCGTAAAATAAACAGCTGTTTTTTTCGGGAGTATTCAAATGACAATAAAGGAAATGATTCATGCGCAGGTGACCGGACATCCGGTCGTGCTCTACATGAAAGGGACGCCGCAAATGCCGATGTGCGGCTTTTCGGCGACGGCGGTAGAACTTCTGAAGCAGTGCGGGGCAGCGGATTTTTTCACGGTCAACGTACTCGACAACCCCGACATTCGGCAGGGCGCCAAAGACTACGCGAAGTGGCCGACGTTTCCGCAGCTTTACGTCAACGGCGAGTTCGTCGGCGGCTGCGACATCATGCGGGAGATGTTTGAGAGCGGTGAACTGCGGACGCTGTTGACGGCGAAGGCTTGAGAACGATATTCAGCGGCGCGAGCCAACCTTTTCGACGGCAACGATCACCGAATGGCGCCGGAAGAAACGGCGCCATTTTCAATGCGGCAGAGGACGGCTGCCCACTGCCCACAACGCCAGTCAGTGTTTTTGTGCCGCTACTGCCGCATACAAGCGCACGATACCGGCCTGAACACTTTCCGAGTGAATCGGCAGCTCATCGTTCAAAAGCCGGCGCGCATGGTCTTTGCGCCCGCGCAGATGAGAGCGAAGAATACCGTCCGAACAGGAATGAAATTTTTCATGTGCGGCACGCAAAACCCGGTATTCGGAAAGCTCGCCATAACGTCGGCGTGCAGTACCGTAAAGCCATTGCTGCAATATAAAAGGCGGCGTGGCGTTTTCGTGAGGAAAGTCGAGGAGTCTATCGACTCGAAGACAAACCAAATCATGAAGGCAGTTCACCCAAGTGCAGTGGATGTCGATAGCCTGCTTCATGTCCAAGTCGTGGACGATCGTTCTCTCAGCAACCAAGTTTGAAGATATGCTGCAAAAAAGAAACTCACTCCTTAACCAATTCATCCATGTCATGTTACCCCCGGTTCTCTATTTGAAATGTTATCTTGGCGCCATAGAGATAGCGCGCAATTGATAAATACACTTTATAGAGACTGAGAATAGATGGCAAGGTTTTTATAAGGGTTTATGTTGCTAGGGTGTAACAAGAAATGCTCAAAGTTTTCTGAATTGTGAACTCTCGAATTCCGACGCTGCGCGAAAAGCGCAGAACGCTTGCGGCGTGTAAGGGGCGCGAACAAGAAAAACGCTTCTGCAGTGTTAACAGGTCATGGTGCAATGAGGCCGCCTTCGCAGGCGGGCAGGGATCAACGCCTCACGTACAATGGTGGTCTCATTTGTGCGATCGCAGACAGAGCACCACGGCGTTAGAGCCGTTTTGATTTAAGCGATTACTCCCTGCGATGGAGAGCAGCACTTCGCCCCCCTCTCCCCTTGAGGGATGTACAGACTCGACACATAGGTAACAGGTGTGCCAAGACATGGGTAACACTTTTGCCGTTATCCAGAGAACAAGGAAACGGCCATGCCTTGGAAGGAGTACACCGTGTTCGAGCAACGT
>JAIRJZ010000084.1 GCA_031260355.1 Burkholderiales bacterium | reverse complement strand
GTTCTTTACGCAGCTTGCGCTTCCGCAGTGGGTGCATTGCATGAGTATCCCTCCTTTGTTCTAAGGAAGATTGTATCTCCTGCCACACAAAAAATCAATATAAAGTGAACAATCTGTCCTTTGGAGGGGTGGCGCGAAGCGACGGGGTGGTCGTTCCTCACGCGAGGTATTCGTAAAGACGCTACCGCTCGCGTCATAATTTTCGCTCGCATTCAAACTCTCCCATTTCCGCAAGAAGTGGCGTAAGCTTAACCGTGTGAACACAAGGAGCGAAAATGTTTACAAAGGCCACTTTCAAATTCCTCAACGAACTTTCCGCCAACAACAACCGCGGCTGGTTCGACGAAAACAAGCCGCGCTATGAAGAACTGGTGCGTGAACCGGCGCTGGATTTCATCGAGGCGATGGCGCCTTCGTTGAAGAAGTTCGCGCCGCATTTCCGCGCCGATGCTCGCAAGATGGGCGGTTCGTTGATGCGGGTTTACCGCGACACGCGTTTCGCGAACGACAAGACGCCGTACAAGACCAACATTGGCATTCAGTTTCGGCATGAGCTTGCCAAGGATGTCCACGCGCCCGGTTTTTATGTGCACATTGCCAACGACGAATGTTTTTTTGCGGTAGGTTGTTGGCACCCGGAAGCGGACGCATTGTGGAAGATGCGCAATGCCATCGCGCAGAATCCGGAGCAGTGGTTCAAGGCGCGCGATGACAAAAAGTTCAATGTACATTGGGCGCTGGACGGTGACGTACTGAGCCGACCGCCGCGCGGTTTTGCCGCCGATCATATCGCGATCGACGATCTCAAGCGCAAGGATTTCGTCGCGGTGGCGCCGTTGTCGAAGACGGAAGTCACTTCGTCGGATTTCGTTAAATTGACGGCGCAGCGTTTTTCGGAAACGGTGCCGTTGATGCGCTTTTTGTGCAAGGCGCTGGAAGTTCAGTACTGACGGTTGCCGAAGCGAAACGACAAATTTTTGTAGAAACGGGTTTGATTAAAGTAAGTGCCCCTGGATTCTCGCTTTCTCTGGAATGACGCGGCTTTTACTGTTTTCCTGTTGAAGTTTTGCGTTTCATGGCGCGTAAACGCCTGACGTCACCCTCGGCACACCGGCGAGATCGCGCACCGTTTCGCACTGTGTCAATCCGGCGTTGCGCAACAGCGTTCTCGTCACCTCGCCCTGATCGTAGCCGTGTTCCATCAGCAAAACACCGCCCGTCCGCAAATAAGCAGGCGCTTGTTGCACGATGGTTTGCAGCGCCTCCCAACCCGAAGCGCCGCCGACCAACGCGCCGCGCGGCTCGAAGCGAACATCGCCTTCATCGAGGTGCGCATCCGCTGCCGCAATGTACGGCGGGTTGCTGACGATTACCGAAAACCGCTCCGATTCCCCGCGCGGCAGTGGAATCGCTGCAAACCAATCCGAGCGACACCAAGTAATCCTGGCAGCGTCCTGTTGCAACAAACGCGTCGCGTTTTCTTCGGCAACGCGCAGCGCCGCCGAAGAAACATCCGCCGCCCAGAGCCGAACCTGCGGTCGTTCGCACGCGATGGCGATGGCGATCGCGCCCGAGCCTGTCCCAAGGTCGAGCACGCGCATTTCCTGTCCTTTCGGGATGTATCGCAACGCCGTTTCGATCAGTGTTTCCGTATCAGGGCGCGGAATCAAAACCTCCGGCGTCACCTTGAACACCATCCCCCAGAATTCCTTTTCGCCGACGAGATACGCCACCGGCTCACCTCGCCGCCGCCGCTCCGCCAGCGCATCAAGACGATGTTTCATCGCTTCATCAAGCACCGTTTCGTCGTGCGCCACCACCCACGCCGGACTTGCTTGCAAAACGTGGCTCAACAGTACCCGTGCCTCCAGCGGCGGCAACCTTGAAGTTCGCAGCCATTGCACCAGCGTCAGTGACATCGCTTTTTTCTCAATTGATACTTAAAACATTTTAACCACAAAGAACGCAAAGCGTTTACGAAGGGCTTTGGAACCCATCACCCCATCCCCTCCCTGGCCCTCCCCTTGAAGGGGAGGGAACTACTTCCTCGCCGACGACCTCAGCCAGTATCGCCTCCCCAGCCTTCCCCTTGAAGGGGAGGGAACTGTATCCGGCGAAGAAAGCGGGTGCCCGTTGCGCGACCTTGGCTCTCCCCTTGAAGGGAGGGAACGGTATCTCCGCGCCTCCGCGTGAGAATTTCTTTGTAATCTTTGCGGTTAGATAAATTTTGTGTTTTGGAACACGGGCGGCAGATTGCCGCCCCTTGTTACTCACCCAAGGTTCTCTGTGTTCCTCGTGATTGAATTATTTTCAAGGACAGCCAAAATCATGCGTCCTCTCCCAGAGATGCCAGTTGTTCGGCCTGAAATTCCTGCGTCAGCGTGTCGATCACTTCATCGAGGTCGCCGTCCATGATCGCTTCGATTTTGTAAAGCGTCAGATTGATCCGGTGGTCGGTGACACGGCCTTGCGGAAAATTGTAGGTGCGGATGCGCTCGCTGCGATCGCCCGAACCGATCAGGCTTTTGCGCATGCTTGCTTCCTTCTGATTGCGCGCTTGTCGCTCACGCTCCAGCAAACGTGAGGCCAGCACCGCCATCGCCTGTGCGCGGTTGCGATGCTGCGAACGGTCGTCCTGGCATTCAACAACCAGCCCGGTCGGCAAGTGGGTGACGCGCACTGCCGAGTCGGTTTTGTTGACATGCTGGCCGCCGGCGCCGGAAGCGCGAAAGGTGTCGATACGCAGATCAGCCGGATTGATTTCAATATCGGCAACCGGGTCGGCTTCCGGCATCACCGCCACCGTACACGCCGAGGTGTGGATGCGTCCTTGCGCTTCGGTTTCCGGAACGCGCTGAACACGGTGGCCGCCGGATTCAAACTTCAGCCGCGCATAAGCGCCGCCGCCCTCGATACGGGCGATGACTTCTTTATAACCGCCCAACTCCGATTCCGACACCGACACGAGTTCCACGTTCCAGCGCTGCCGTTCGGCGTAGCGCGTGTACATCCGGAAAAGACTACCGGCGAACAACGCCGATTCGTCGCCACCGGTACCGGCACGAATTTCGAGAAAAACGTTACGGTCATCGCTGGCGTCCTTCGGCAGCAACGCCATCTGCAATGCCGTTTCCAGCGCCGCCATCCGTTCTTGCGCCTGTTGCGATTCCTCTTCCATGAATTCACGCATTGCCGGATCGTCCATCGCATCGCGCGCCGTGCGCCAGTCGTCTTCGGCGCGTCGATAGTCACGATACAGCTCCACCACCGGCTCAATATCGGCACGCTCTTTCGACAGTTCACGAAAACGGTTCATGTCGTCTGCCGCATCGGGTTGTGCCAGCAACACGTCGATCTCAGCCAGCCGGTTTTCCAGATGCTGTAATTTTTGTTTCAGAGAAGTTTTCATGGCAAGTTCTCTCCCCTTAAAGGCATAGGCATCTACACAACTTTCCAGCATGTACGTCTGCACACACCCTCTCCCCCACCCCTATCCCGCAAGCAGGAGAGGGGAGCGAGTCGAGTGCGCTGTTCAGACTTTTACGCAGCGTTTTGGCGTTGTGCATGGTGTTGGTTGTCATCAGCCCCCTTTTGAAAGGGGGTGGCCGCCGAAGGCGGGCGGGGGTTTGTTATTTAAGCACTAAGAATCTTGTTCGGGAAGCTGGTAAATGCGCTGGTAAAGCGCCGCCAGATCGGTGCGCTCGTCGTCCGCAGCGCGGTTCAACATTTGCAGCGGCGCGTGCA